>CALFXQ010000182.1 GCA_937958285.1 uncultured Fusibacter sp.
CTATAACAAGTGTATCACATAAATTGCGTTTTATCAGTACTTTTCATTCACTGTTTTTCGATGTCTATGGTACACTGTCACAAATCAAGTAAATGAAATTAGGAGACCTTATGTCAGAATCATTAGCGGTACTAAAATTTGGGGGCACATCGGTCGCAACCACAGAAAAAATCATCACCCTTGCAAAAAAAATACACGCCCGAGCACAAAGGGGCGAGCGACTTGTCGTTGTTGTCTCAGCCATGGGCAAATCGACAGATGCCCTTGTTAAGATGGCACACGAGGTTCACGAAAACCCAGACCGCAGAGAAATGGACATGCTTTTATCGACAGGTGAACAGGTGACAATTGCGTTGATGGCATTGAGTCTGAAGCAACTCGGCGCCCAGGCGCACGCTCTAACAGGCTGGCAAGCTGGAATTATTACAGACACACGCCATTCAAAGGCCCGCATTCAGGACGTCTCGAAGGCCCAGTTATATTCAATTTTAGACAGTGGCGCCATTCCCGTGGTCGCAGGCTTTCAAGGCGTTACCGAGGATGGCGAGATCACAACCCTAGGTCGAGGTGGTTCCGATACAACTGCGGTTGCGCTTGCTGCCGCACTTGGGTGTCATTGCGAGATATACACAGATGTTGACGGCATTTACACAACAGATCCGCGGCTGTTCCCAGAGGCCAAGCGACACACCCGAATCGCCTATTCAGAAATGCTAGAAATGGCAAGTACGGGCGCTGGTGTAATGGATACCCGGGCCGTAGAAATCGCCAATCATCATCAGGTGCGCATTTACGTTGCACACAACGACATGGAAACCCCAGGCACATGGATTGAGGAGGAGCAAGAAACGATGGAAAAAAATGCTGTTACTGGACTTTCGGTTAGCACAAATTGTCTAATGACGACAATAGAACACTTCCCTTTGGATTATCATAGAATTTCTGGGCTTTTTAACGACTTGGCAAACAGACATATCATAGTCGATATGATTTCGCAAACAGCACCTGTAGGCAATCGCATCACAATTTCTTTTACAGCACTCAAGGAGGATTATCTGCAAGTTTCCGAGCTGCTGAATACTTTGACTCTAGAGTTACCGGAAATCCAAATAGCCATGGATTCAGATGTGGCAAAGCTCTCAGTGGTGGGCATTGGGATGGTCAGCCAGAGCGGAGTTGCGGCTAAGCTATTTAAAGTCCTCTCTTCTGAGTCGATTCCATTTTACCAAGTAACCACCTCGGAGATAAGCATCTCATATACAATACCTGCAGCACTGCATAAGCGTGCTGTCTGTGCCATAGCCACTGCCTTTGAACTATAAAGAAGAGTCTTTCTCCTGTGCTTTTGCATGTCAGAGGAGAAAGACTCTTATTTTACTTCACGAGTTTTGCGCGAAGTTCAGCACCCAATGCTTCAAACCCTGGTTTTCCCAAAAGTCCAAACATGTTTTTCTTATATGCCTCTACACCCGGCTGATCAAATGGGTTCACATCTAACATGTATCCGCTGATACCACAGGTCTTCATAAAGAAGTAGTAGCAATAGCCTAAATGGTAGGCATCTTTTTTCTTTAAGCTGAGGATGATATTTGGAACGCCGCCCTCCACATGTGCAAGCAGAGTCCCCTTCATTGCAAAGTCGTTGATTTGAGTGACTGTTTTGTCTATAAGAAAATTGAGGCCATCTGCATCTTGAGGATCGAATGGCACATTTAATGGACAATCATCTTCTTCGATGGCGAGTATTGTTTCGAATAACGTGCGTTCTCCCTCTTGTACGTATTGACCAAGTGAGTGCAAATCCGTTGTAAAAGACATGGCGTGAGGCAATATGCCCTTGCCTTCTTTGCCTTCGCTTTCACCGAAAAGTTGTTTCCACCACTCGGAGACATCTTTAATTGAAGGCTCGTAATTCACTAAGATCTCAGTCTTCTTACCCATGGCATAGAGCACGTGTCGCGCTATAGCATACTGAATTGCGGGATTCTCTTCCCATGTCTTACTTGAGGTGTGTAGAGATGCTTGTCTTGCACCGGCTATCATTTCTTTTATAGATATGCCAGAAACTGCTATCGGCAATAACCCCACTGGCGTAAATATTGAAAATCTGCCACCGACATCGTCTGGTATCACATAGCATTTGTACCCTTCTTTATCTGCAAGCATTTTGAGGGCACCGCGTTTTTCATCTGTAGTGGCCACAATACGAGACTTAGCCTCATCGCCATAAGTGGCGTCCATAAAGGCCTTGACGAGCCTAAAGGCCACAGCAGGTTCTGTAGTAGTACCAGATTTTGAAATGACATTTACATAAACCGATTGACCTTCAATATGTTCTAATAGAGCTTTTATATAGGAAGCGCCGAGATGATGCCCTATAAAGTAGACCTTAGGACCCTTAGCTTTATCTTTAGATAACTCGTTATAAAATGGCACTCTCAGTGCCTCAATCGCACTTTTGGCACCTAAATACGAACCTCCAATCCCCACCACTATAAGGACATCTGCAAGCGCTTTGATGTGGTTTGCAGTTTCCTCAATATCGTCAATTAAGGTTTGAGAGATCGTATCGGAATAATCGAGCCAACCTAAAAAATCGTTGCCTTTACCTGATCTATTCTCTAATGTTTCCATGGCCTGAAGCGCTGTAGGCATCATTTGAGCGATGGCGTGATCGGCAACTGAAGCAAATTGAAGATTTACACTTAATGGTTTCATAAGATCTCCTTCTGAATATCTACTGTTAGATGAACCGCGAGCACATGCATTTACGTACTCGATTGTACCACCGTGAATGAATTTGTAAAGGTTATGTACCCAAAATATGTGGCTTATTAACTGGAAAACGATACCCCGTTTTTTACATGCAAGTTTTTGTTTCAATCTGAACTGTTTTGGCTATAAATGGCATCAAGGAGGTATGGTTATGGAACTCAATATATCCAGAAATGATTTAGTATTAGCCTTCTCCGAAGCCCTTGACTTACTCGATCCAAAGCTCTATCACCACCATTTAACAGTCGCATACATTGCATTGAGCATAACAGATTATCTCTCAATCGCATCGTCAGAATTAAACGATCTTATGCTCGCAGCGCTCTTGCACGATATTGGCATGTTTAAAAACGAAGAAAGACAACACTTAAAAAACTTCGATGACGATAACTCCCTTCAGCATACGCGAACGGGGTATTTACTTATCCATCAATACCCAAGTTTCGAGAGAATCGCACAAATCGTTCTGCATCATCACACGCCTTATCATCAGAGTACACCTCAGCAGAGTATTCTCTCACATATCCTATACCTTTCCGATCGCATCAGCGTCTTACTCGACTTTAATAAGCCTTTGCTCCTTCAGCGAACAGCTATTGTAGACAAAATTTTAGAGTCTCGTGGCCAGCGTTTTATGCCTATTTTATGCGATGCCTTTGCGAAACTCTCAGCCATAGAAGCCTTTTGGATGTCCATCGAATACCAGCGCATGCGCAATTTTGTCAAAGCCGCGCTCAAAGAAGATTACCGCATTAAAACGATTGATGAGCTGTTCCATATTGGACGCCTTTTTATTACCGCAATCGATTATCGCAGTCGTTATACAGCCGCACATTCAATTGGGGTTTCAAAAGTATCTCGCATTCTAGCGAGTTATGCCAATATACCCGCCCTCGACCAATTGATAATCGAGGTTGCGGGCTACTTTCACGACATTGGCAAAGTCGCGATTTGCAAAACCATTCTCGACAAGCCCGACCGTCTCACCGAAGAAGAATACGCCATCATTAAAGGGCATGCCTTTTATACCCACGAAATCCTCAAAAACATCGATGGCTTCGAAGTTATCTCCCAGATTGCAGCTTACCACCACGAGCGGATAGATGGCAGCGGATATCCCTTTCATCTTTCTGGCGCTCAATTAATTGATTATTCTCGACTTGTTGCAGTTGCCGATCTTTTTACTGCACTCACTGAAAAAAGGCCCTACCGAAAAAGTATGAACAAAAGTCAAATCATCGACATCCTACTCGATCTGGTGGTAAGAGGCGAAATCGACAATCGATATGTCGACCTTGCATTAAGGCATTTCGACGAACTCTACGATGAAAATGCAAGTTATCAGCGCCTTGCATATAACGACTTCGACCTATTCGAAGAAAATTTGCAAATTGAACATTATCTATTTGTTCGACGCATAAAATAAGCCCCATTCACTGCTGTTTAGCAGGAACGGGGCTTTTTTAGTCGAGTTCAGTCAACCATGGATGATGGATTGTTGGAACATCTGTGAGTAAGTGCTTGGTATACTGTGCCGTTGGATTCTCTATAATCTTTCTAGCATCTCCTTGCTCTACAATCAAGCCATTCTCCATTATAAACAGCTCGTCTGCCACGTAATAAGCAAGTCCAATATCGTGTGTGATAAAGATAATCGTCATGCCAATATCTTCGCGTAATTTCATCAACATATCCAAAATAGTCGCTCGCGAGCATGCATCGATCATGGATGTGGGCTCGTCGGCAATGAGTACCTTGGGGTGGATTAAGAAGATTCGAGCGATCATTAAGCGTTGCATTTGACCACCAGAAAGTTCAAAGGGGTGCTTATTCCATAGCTCTTTGAGATCTAGATTAACATACTGGCAAGCTGTGGACATGCGCGCATAAGATGCTTCTTTACTGAGCTTTTCGCCTTTCATTACCAAGCAGTTTAACAGCAAATCTTGAACCTTGTAAAATTGATTAAAAGAAGAAAATGGATCCTGAAAAATCGCCTGAACCTGCTGCCAATAAGCGACCCGATCTTTATGATTCTTAAGCTGTAACGGTTTATCATAAAAATTTAACACGCCAGATGATGTCTTGAGTAGACCCAACAGCATTTTAGCCGTGGTGGTTTTTCCGCTACCGCTTTCGCCAACAATGGCGTATACATTGCCCTCTTCAATTTTAAAATTCGCTTGGTTGACGGCGATTGTCTTTTGCTTGCCATGACCAAACTCTCTAACGAGATTTTTCGCTTCGAATACTAATGGCTTCATACATTACCCTCCACTAGCAAGCAGCGATGTTGTCTAGTGCCCAATTGCTTCATCTCTGGATTTATCGTTTTACATTCTGGCTGGCGCATTTGACATCTGTCG
This sequence comes from uncultured Fusibacter sp., assembly GCA_937958285.1. Lineage (GTDB taxonomy): Bacteria > Bacillota > Clostridia > Peptostreptococcales > Acidaminobacteraceae > QQWI01. The sequence continues at coordinate 5,142 of CALFXQ010000182.1, forward strand.
TAGAACCTGCACCCAGTGAGTTTTTCTTTGAGGTTTGGCGGAGCACCCGGTATGGCATACAGTTTCTGTTCTTTGATTTCTAACTCTGGAACAATTATGGATCCCATCAATGCCTTTGTATAAGGATGTAAACCGCTAAAGACAATCTCCTTTTGAGTGCCAATCTCTACAAATTGACCTGCGTACATCACGGCAATATGATCTGCAACGTGATAGAGTAACGGCAGCTCGTGGGTAATAAACACGATAGACTCTACATAACCCTCGAGAAGGAGTCTTTTAATCAGTAAAATAACCTTCTTTTGACTTGTAACATCTAGTGCACTTGTAGGTTCGTCAGCAATCAGAACCTTAGGGTTAAGAATTGTTGAAATCGCGATTACTGTACGTTGCTTCATCCCGCCAGAAAGTTCATTTGGATACGCTTCTAACACCTTGGGATTGAGCCCAAGGGCTTCAAATCTCGACGTTGCAAGTTTAAGCATCTCGTCTTTTGTCATTTCAGGGCGATGTTCTTTCAAGACATCCATAATAAAGGTCTTAATTTTTATGGTTGGATTTAGGGTGTTCATAGCAGCCTGAGGAATATAGGCAATTCGCGTCCCAAGAACGGTCTTCCTAAATACTTCCGCAGAGACATTAAGGGCGTCCACGCCATCGATAACCAGCGAACCACTAGCATAGTGAAGGGGTTTAAAAAAGCATCCCATCAGGCAATTGGCCAAGGTCGACTTTCCGCAACCGGATTCGCCTGCGATACCCAAGATTTTGCCTTTTTCTAGATTTAAAGTCACACCATCTACCGAATAAACTTTCTCGCCGAAGCGCGTGCGGTAATGGGCATATAAATTATTGACGGCCAAGGTATATTCTCTCATGGCTAACTCCTGAGTTTTGGATTGAAGATCTCATCCATGCCGAGCTGCATGAGATAAAGTGAAAAGGTTGTGAATGCCACGGTCATGGCCGCAGGTACAAAAGTCCACCAAGCGCCTGCCACAGGTGCTTCGAACAATATCGCCCAGTTCAATAATATACCTAGAGATACTGTATTTAATGGCCCTAAGCCGAGCAGCGAAACACCAGACTCGCTGAGAATGCCCGTCGATATTTGAATGACATAACACATAAACACATAAGACATAATATATGGTAGCACTTCTTGCAAGATGATTCTCCAAGTAGAAAAGCCCGAAAGTCTTGCAATGTTAATATGATCTCTTTCGCGCAACGATACAGCCTGAGCGCGCACCGCTCTCGCAGTCCAGGGCCATGTGGTAATGCCAATTACTGCAGCCGTCATCCAAATGGACCGCGTCTGAATACTCACAGAAATCAAAATTAAAATAATAAAAGGCGGTATAACGGTAAACATATTTGCAAAGGCCATAAGTATTTCGTCGATGATGCCACCTTTGTAACCGGCAAACAAACCTAAACCCAATCCAATCACCGTGGCAATTGCCCCTGCCAGTACACCAACTATAAGTGATGTGCGGGTTCCGTGGGCGAGAGAGAGCAAGACATCTCTGCCAAAGTTATCTGTACCCACAAGGTGCTCAGCACTTGGAGGTTCAAATGCAGCGCCTACTGGTGCAAAGGGATCTGCATCATTCATTAAGGGATAAAGAAGGGTGAAACTTAAAATTAGAATGAGAATTATGAATCCCAGCATAAATTTGAACGAGGATGTAAGAATTTTTAGAATATGCATATTAACTCTCCTCGATTTGATTGGCTTTTATGCGCGGATCTAAGAATCCATAAAGCACGTCTACAAAGAAGTTTGCCAACAATACAGTAATTGTAATCAGTAATGTACATGCCGAAATCATCGGATAATCTAGTGCCCTAAGTGCTTTAAACATCGTTAACCCAAGTCCAGGATAATTGAATACGATTTCTGTAACTAAAGCTCCTGCGATCATCGTTCCAAGCGAAATTGCAAGTCCGGTAACTTGAGGAAGCGCTGCATTTTTAAAGACGTACTTGACGATTTTCGACTCTCGTATACCCATCATTTTGCTATATTTTACATAGTCTGCGCTAAGTTCATAAAGTGCCATTTCGCGCATGCCAATCCCTTGCCCTCCGAGCATGATAAGTGCAATGGATGCAAAGGGTAGAAAATGGTGTTGAAGAACCGATTTATAAAAGGCCCAGTAGGGTCCTGGTATAAGTGTGCGATTATAGGCCCCGCCCACTGGAAACCATTCTAGTGCAACGCCAAAACCATATAGCAATAGTATTGAAAGAACAAAAAACGGTATGGAACTGATAAACAATGTTATTGGGAAAATGACTTTATCGAAGATGCCTTTTTTATATGCAGCAATTGCCCCGAGCACGTTCCCTAGCACCCACCCCACAATGATTGCCGGTAATTGAATCGCTACTGTCCAGGGGATTGCACGTTTTAATATATCTGACACTTTCTTAGGATACATAGAAAACGAGGTTCCTAAATCGCCTTGTAGCACATCACCCACATAAATAAAGAACTGTTGATACATCGGTTTGTCTAAATTATATTCCTTGTAGAAGGTCTCATAGGTGGCTTTAATATTGTCTGTGTCGTGCATGCCAACGGTTATGCGTTTGACAATTTGATCTACAGGATTGCCTGTAATCATACGTGGCAACATAAAATTAAAGAGAATAGCGACGATAAGCGTCAATAAATACCACATGAGTTTTTTTGTAAAATAACGTCTATACCCTTTCATCTGTAGCCTCTTTTTTAAAAGCGCAGGGGCTGCTCACCCCTGCGCTTGATTTTAGTTTGTTAGTTCAAATAAACCAAGATAACCGGCACCATCAAACAGCGATGCAGGAATTTGCTTACCATCCGCTTCTGTCGGGAAGTTTTTCCATACCGTTTCGTTAAATGTATAGAAAACGGATGGACGATAGTAAAGTGGGATTGTCGGTACATCTGTCAAGAATATAACATTTAATTCAGTAAACAATTCTTTTTTCTTAGCTTCATCTGTTGCAACACCCAGGTCCTTCAAAATTTGATTGACGCGCGGGTTATCGTATCGACCGTAGTTCCAGTATGCTGCCTCGCCAATTGGCGCAACATTTTCAGAGTTTAAAAGTGCATGTGCACGTCTGAAAACACCACTTGGCGTTGCATAACCTGCAGGCGTATCCATCGTGATATCGAAGGTGCCTTGAGATTTATTGTTGTCGTATACACCCCACTCAGTGAAGCTTGGTACGAGCTCTATACCTACAGCTTTTGCATTTTGCGCCGCAATTTCGATAGTTGCATTCCACTCTGTCCAACCAGCAGGACATTCAACTTTCCATGGTCCAAGTCTTGTACCATCTGGTAACACGCGAATGCCGTCGTCACCCTTTTTTGCACCAATGCCATCTAATATTGCATTGGCTTTTTCAGCGTCATAGCTCCATGCCAGTGCTTTAATTTTATCCTGATCGAGGTAGGCTTTTTCATAGTCGAATACCATTAGCGATGGCTCAATAACACTGGAGTACCCATTCATTGCCTTATCTGTTATATCTGGATAGTTCAATGCGTATGCCAAAGCGCGTCGCACCTCAACATTATCTAATCCCGCTTTATGCAAGTTAATATAGAATGTAGGAAGTGTTTCTTCTGTATAGTATGGCGCACCTTCAAGATAGGTTCTAACGCCTGAATCTTTAAGCTCCCATACCTTTGAAATAAAGTTTTGTGAATAATCTAGAACGCCCTTCTTCAAATCCAGTGTGGACGCATCATTTGAGTTATAGATTAAATGTGTAATAAATTGAGGTGCTGGAAGACCATAAATTTCTTTGCCCCACCACTCGTCATTGCGCTTTGTGCGAATTTGAGTTTCATCGTGAAAATCTACGCGATAAGCACCTGATCCAATTGGATTATCATTGAAGAACTCAGACATCTTAGTTGCGTCATTTTCAAATTCTTTCTCTTTTGCAGCCCAAACATGTTCTGGAAGAATCGGCATACGCGCGAGCATCTCTAAGGCGTTTTTTTCGTTGAAGTCTTTGTCGATGAAGTTAAACTGAATCGTCTTTTCATCGATAACCTCTACAGATTCCATGCCCTCAGTATATCCTGTCCAGCTTGTCCAATAACGCTTAGCCGCATCGATTGTGTAGAAAATATCAGCAGTATCGAGGACCTCACCATCTGAGAACTTTGTGCCCTCTTGAAGGGTAACCTTTAACTTTAATGGTTCAACCCACGCGTACTCTTTACCAAGAAACGGAGCGAGTGAATCGGTAACAGAATTGTAGAGAAATAATGGCTCATAGACCATTGGATTCGCCGTTGTATCAGTAGGCCATGCTGGCCAACCCGAGAACCAGTTGAAGTTCTGAGCTGGATTCCACTGCATTCCCGTAACAAAAAGCGTTTGTTGTCTTGGATCGTCATTTGCTACAGGCGCCTTGCTATTTGACTCACCCTCAGTTGCCGGTGCATTGGTTTGGCATCCTGCCAGTAATGAAATAATCAACAACAAAGCTAAAATGATTGTACTTTTCTTTTTAAAACGCATATGATCCCCCTATTCGTTGAAATTGCGCACAGATTCCCGCTCAATTAAAAGAGGTTCAAGCTTGACAATGGCATTGCGCTTCAGTTCATTTCGCATAATGCGCATCAGCATATCCACAGCAGCCTCAGCCATTTCTTTAGCAGGTTGCTTAAGAGTCGTCAACAAAGGATGCAGTTGACCGCTAAAGGGATGGTCATCAAATCCAATGACAGAAATATCTTCGGGCACTTTGATTTGATGGAGTCGCAATGCATCAATAATTCCAAAGGCAATATGGTCATCTCCAGCAAAAATTGCAGTCGCACGTTGTCCACTTTTGACGAATGCACTTGCCGCAGTAAAGCCCGTTTCTACATCGAAATCACCTTTATATATCCCCACAGGTGAAATTCCAACCTCAGAAAGCGCCTTGTTAAAACCAGATAGTCGATCTTCAGCAGAGAGAAACTTTTCTGGACCACCAATATAAGCAATATGCTCATGTCCACGGTCTAGTAAG
>CALFXQ010000183.1 GCA_937958285.1 uncultured Fusibacter sp.
GAAACTAAAAGAAGGCCACTCTACTTTGTAGATACCTTTAATGGGATAAAAGCAAACAACGATTAGTGACTTTGCTCCTCTCAAAAAAACTTTAGGCCAATATTGATTGCGTTGATGCGCACCCAATATTGGCCTACTTTTATCTAAAATTAATGTTCCATCACACTATCTGTAAAGAGCAGCGCATATTCTTCAGCCACATTGCTGTTGCATTTTTCACAGAGCTTAAAATCATCTGTAGGTGCGGTATCGCCACAACGGCTACATACCCCTACCACCTTTGCTTCAAAGGGCATTAATTGCTGAATGATTGCATCGTAAGACACATACCCGTTTACGCTCAATTTTCTGTTCATTGTCTACCTCCCATTAATTTGTATAGTATTATTGTATACAAATATTCTATAATCCAATAGTACCATCACAATTGCAGGATGTAAATAGAGGAGTTGCATTTTTAATGCAACTCCTCCGCCTTTTTGCGCTAATAATGAATGTTTTGTTTCTTATTCTGTCACATTCATTAAATCCGCCAAAATGCCGCTCACTACATAAAAGCCTTGGCGATTAATAATATCTACTCTATTATACTGAATCAGTTGCCCATCCATTTGCTTTAAATAACCACCAGCCTCGTGAACAATGAGGTCCATCGGGGCTGTGTCCCATTCCGAGGTCAGACCAAACCGGTAATACCCTTGCGCTTTTCCCTCTGCAATGCGGCATCCTTTTATACAACTGCCAACGATACTCATCTTCTCGATGCGATGTCGATGTTTTGTGACCAGGGCTTGATGCGCTTGAGAATCACTGAATCGACTCTTTAACAAGTGTAAATGATCTGGTCTGTCGCAAGTTCTCAGACGCTCTGGTGCTGTAGATCGCTTGAGCTCTTTGCTGTAAGCCCCTGCATTTTTTTCGGCATAGTACAGGGTGCCATGCACGGGCAAATAGATAAGTCCAAATATGGGCCTGCCGTGCTCAATCAGCGCAATATTAATTGCAAAGTCATCGGTGCCAGCTATAAAATCCTTCGTGCCATCGAGGGGATCAACCAGCCAGATTCTAGCACTTGTAAAGCGTGCACCATCGTCTTGTGTCTCTTCAGATAAGATGGGCAACGGCTCAATTCTATATAGCTGCTCTCTCAAATAGGCATCAGAAGCGCGGTCTGCTAGCGTCACTGGAGAGTCATCGTTCTTTTGTTCGACACCCTTATCTTTATCGACACCGTAATAGGAGAGGATTAAATGTCCCGCTTCTATTACAGCGCGTTCTAGTGCTTCGAGCCGCTCAATCACAATATTGCCTCCTTAGGTCTAAAGTGCAATCCATTCTCCCAACTGAAAGGCATAAATAACCGTTTCCTTCACGGGTATCTTCAGCAGGGTTTCGATGGCTTCTGTATATAAGCTTAGTTGCCGCGTATACCGCTTTCTAAATGCATCAGCGGAGAATAAGCGATCACTTTTATAATCGATGAGCACTAGGCCATCGGATTCCAAGAACAGCATATCGACAACACCTTGAATTAGTGTACTTTCAGCATCGTCTATCGACTTTCTCCAGACAAAGGGATGCTCGCGCCAAATGCGTTTTGCATTTAAGATGCGCATGTACCAGTGACTCTCTCTAAGGGCTATTAAATGCTTGATGTCTAAATACTGTTGTTGTTCTTCTGGAAGTTTTCCATTAGCGGCCAATTGCCTCAGTACCTCATCGGTTGGTGTGCAATCTAGAGGCATATGTTCTGCAAAGGCGTGGTATGCATTCCCCCTCTGTATGGCATCTTGCAAGGGCTCAAAGTCATCTGAGAGGGCGCTGATTCTTGGTATATACACCAATGTTTGCCCTTGTTGCTTTAACTCGGTAACGGATAGTTTTGCTGGCATTGCATCCATGGGCTTTTGCAATGCCTTCCAAGATAAGCCTACCGCTTCATCGAAAGCATCTTTAAGGGTTTTGCCTTCAATCGCCTCTGCTGTGAGTTGATTGACCGCTGGGTTTAAATTGACGTGGTGGATTTGCCAACCGTTCAAAGTTAGGGTGTCGCCTATCCCGCAATCAAATTGATCTGCAACCAAAGCGGTCATAATCCAATCGAGATAACTGCGTTGCTGCGATAGATAAAACGGGTTAGATTCACGCTCCCAACGCTTCGACTGACTATTGTGGGATTTAACAGCGGCAAAGACCTCTAGTCTATGCACAGCTCTTGTCAGTGCAACATATAAGATTCGAACCTCTTCCATCACTGCTTCTTCAGTCAAGACACCCTTTAAATGGGCAATTGGCAGCGTGTCTTTAGACAGTCTGGAGTCTGGATCAATCCATTTTGTTCCCAAACCGTATCGTTGATGCATCACAAGGCGCGCTTTGACATCTTGTAAGTTAAAACGTTTGGCCGCACCTGCTATAAACACCACGGGAAATTCTAAACCCTTTGATTTGTGTATACTCATCACGCGAAGTGCTTGGACGTTGGTTTTGTCGTTAGCTTTGCCTCCATAAGACACCCGAGACTTTTGCATTTGATTTAGGTACTCCACAAAGTGATGAAGACCACTTTGCTGCTCGAGTTCAAACTGTCTCGCCTTCTCCATCAGCACTTCTAAGTGCTGCCGTCTATAGTGACCCTCTTCTAGACCAGAAACGAAGTACCAGTATCCCGTTTTAGACAACACTTGCCACAAAAACACACTTGCTGGCAAATGACTCAGCAGACGCAAACTGTCGAGTTGATCTTGAAATGCCTGTACTTTGAGCTTAAGTACAGCTTGTTCGTCAGATAAGGACGTATCATCCTCGGCAATAACTGCCTCTACAGCTTGATGAAAGCTCAGGTCGTGCCACTGCCTAATCTGCGCCAACTCAATATCCGAAAAATTTCCAATGGGAGAACGCATAACACCCAAGAGTGGCAAATCTTGATGCTGATTGTCTAAAATTCTCAAGCAATTGAGCACGGTGGCCACTTCCACAATATCAAAGTAGCTATCCTCCTCATCTATGGTCACTGGAATGCCCTTTGTAGCCATATAGTCTCTGATCTGTTGGGCACGACCTTTAATACTGCGCATCAGCACGACTACATCGCCAAGCTGAAAGCGCCTTGTCACCTTATTATGGCTATCGTAAAACTCCATATTCAAAATCTGAAGTAGTCGCTGATACAAGGCCTGGGCCTCAGGATCTTCTGTTAGCCTTACCGGCGCTTCTAGTGCGTCGGCATCGTCGTATGCCATGCCTTCTTCATCGTGATTGTCATTTTGTTCCTGATCCGTTTCCCAATCTGTTTCTTGGTTGGATTCTTGGTCTGATTCTTGGTCTGAGGCAACATTATGTGCATGATCCATCATCACCAAGTTGATCTGTGGCCTTGCTTCACCAACAAAATCCTCTCGACCAGCGATCAATCGCCCTTGGTCGCGGTAGTTTAGTCCCCCAAATGAATCTGTGAGCAGTCTCTCAAAAATATGATTTACACCCTCTAAGATGTGCGGATGTGTTCTGAAATTGCGGTTTAAATCAATGCGCTTGGCATTTTCGTCATGTGGATAGCGGTGAAAGCGTTCTAAGAAGAGCTCAGGTTCTGCCATTCTAAAGCGATAAATACTCTGTTTTACATCACCTACTTGGAACAGATTTTGGGGGCGTCTAATGAGGCTCACAATTTCCTCTTGAACGCGGTTTGTGTCTTGATATTCATCGACAAAAACATATCTGAACTGTTCTTGATAGACCTTTGCAATCTCCTGATGATTAAGCGCTTGTATGCAAAGTTGCTCGAGGTCATTAAAATCCACGAGTTGTTCTGCGTGCTTTAACGCCCAATAGTCCGCTGCAAATTCCTTAACAAGGGCCACTAAGCGCTCCAAATGAGGAGCCATTTGGCCAATCTCTATCAGCGCATCTCCGATAGGCTGTGAGAAGTACTTTTTCTTCAATGCATCAAACTGCTTTTTAACTTGTGTACGCATCTCTTTAATTGTTTCGGAGCGCGCTAAGTCTACGCGTTCTTTGTCTGCTTTTTTTATGCTCTTTAAACGTTCAAACTGGATGGCGGCAATGGCTTTTTCAAAAGCTGACCATGAGTCAAAGTTCTTCAAGTTTTGTGCGGCTTCAAAGGCTATTAAATCCTCTTTAAGGGATTGTTCGTATGCCTCTGGTCCCTCTGGATGCTGACACATTGCAATTGCCGAGTTCAATTGCTCAGTCAGTGCCGCAATTTGCTGGCCAACCTTGGCTTTCATCGCCATTGCCAGTGGGGATTGTTCGAAGGTTTGAATTGTATTTTCTCCCTGCACAGTGTAACTTGCCACGCACTGGTTGAGCCAGAGATCTGGATAGGGATGGGCCCTGCTAAATTGATACAGATTCAACAAGAGTTGTTTGATGGCATCGTCGCCCCGATGGCTAGAATAAATGCCCATTAGGGAGATAAAACCTGTAGCATTGCTGGCATAATGGCGCTCGAGTACTGCATCTAGTGCTTCTTGTTGCTTTAGGGCCAGCAGCTGCTGAGAGCCGATACGAAAATTTGGGTCTATATCTAGAATGTAAAAATGCTTGGCAATGACATCTTTACAAAAGCTGTGTAGAGTCGAAATGTGGGCCTGTTGTACCTTTTGAAGTTGCTCATTGACAAATGCGCGGGTATGGGGGTTTTCACGCTTAAGTACCATCAGGCGTTTAGAGATGCGGTCTCGCATTTCTTGAGCTGCAGCATTGGTAAAAGTCACAATCAAGAATTGAGACAGCGGCACAAAGCCTTCGGCTATCAACGACAAAATGCGCTCTACCAAGACAGCTGTTTTTCCTGAACCTGCTGACGCACTTACTAGAATATTTTTATCGCGCAGCTGAATCGCTTCTACTTGCTCTGGGGTCCACGACATAAGACCACCTCCTGCATTTTTTTCAATGCCTCCTCAGAAGACAGTGCCTCTGGTCGGCGATAGTGTTGACGGCGTTTCTTTGGGTCAAAGTGACAAATCGGACGGTACTGACAGTAGGTACAAGCTGGCATCTTGCCATGATTAACTGGTGCAATATCAATTGCGCCTTCAAAAATAGCATTTGCGATATCTCGCGCTTTTTCTTTGGTGTATTCTAATGTGATCTTTAAGTCTTCTTCACCTAGAAGGGTTGCATCTTTTTTAAGGCTGCCATCTTTGTTTTTTTTGACTTTAAGCACCTGACTTTGGCCATCTTCATGTAAAGTTGGGTCTAAGGCGCCAATAATTTCTTGGTTTTCTAGACATAGCCCTTCCCACTTAAAAGCCTTAACCAGGGCCTTTTCGGGATTATTGGCATCTAGTATAGGTTCATCGATTTTGTAATAGAAGGCACCAAAGGGCTTCGTCACTTTGCCAAATAAAAGTTGCCCATTAGCTGTTGCCACTTCTAGATATAGCATGAGTTGCAGCTTAAGACCGTGAAAAATGTCTGATAGCTTTAACGATTGCTGTGACGATTTATAGTCAACAACACTCACAAAGCAGTTTTCCTCGCCAAAATAAGCGTCTATACGGTCCACTTTTCCCTCTAAGAGCACTGCACTGCCACGATCTGTCTCAATTTGAAGCGCCGGTGCATCTGCACTCAAGCCCACTCCGAAGGCAAACTCATTTTTTTGATTTTTAAAGCCACTACTGCTCATATGTTCAATGGCCATGCCGAGTGCACGCTTCACCACGCTCTTTAAACGCAAGCTGAAATACTGATTCTTTGGCGAGTAAATAAAACGGTGATTCCCTTCACACACCGATTCAAACACCTGTTCAAAGATAGACTCCCATCCCTCTAAACTCGCCTGAGATGGCAAATCCTTTAGCTGATCCAAGACCCCTTCAAAAACGCCGTGAAACAAATCGCCTAAGTCTATGCCACTTAACTCTTGGGACTCTCTGATCTGAGGCTTTAATCCATAAGTGACAAAATGCTGATATGGACATCTAGAAAAGCTTTCCAACCTCGTGACGCTGCTCTTTATCTGCTGACCATACAATTTAGAAACCACATGTTGTGGCAGTGAAGGCGTTGAATTTGTGTAAGCCACCCCGGCAAAGAAACCCGAAACGGCCTGATAATACTCACCAGTACCATCGCTTTCCACAATGCCTTTAAGTCCCTTTAGCGCTTCCATATATTCTAAATCTGTCATGCGATTTTCGAGATCACCGGTATGATGCGCCGCCAATAAATTTAAGGCCTTGTTTAGATAGGGTCGTTGTAATCCTTGTTCGAACAAGTCGGCCAAGGTCACATTTGCCCGAATAGGCCGGTACTCCTCAGGGCACATTTGATTAAGCCACAGAGAGGGCTTAAGGGGTAATCCTTCAGTTGTGGCACAAGGATAAGACCAATAAACACATCCCTTCACATGCAAGAGGTGTTCATATGTTTTATACACTTCTTCATCGTAGGGATCTCCACTGGCGCCCAACGCCGCAGCCCCTTGGTCCACTAGCCATTCTACTTCTTGATCTGTAAGCAAACCCTTCACAGCTGTTTTTGAAGGCAATTCACCCTCGACAATACCGACAAAAAATAGTAACTCTAGATCTTGAAGTCTGGTACGTTGAATATTTCCCAGTGTGACATAGTGTTGAAAGGGTGGAATAATACCAATCTCGTAACTGTCGAAACCCAACTGCAACAGGGCGATAAAATCGTAATTTGAAAGGTTTTGCCCTTCTCCTAAAAGAAAAATCTGGTACAAGACATGGTCAATAATATTGTGAATTTGAGCCATCTCTTCTGCACGCTCATAGTCGCCTTTGTCCTTAAGCTCTAAAACCTGCGAAGCCAAGCCCTCAAAGAGCCCTACATTCACAAGATACGCTCTGAGAACACTTACTTTTTCTCGTAATGTGTGTTGTTTCGACGTCTGGGTTCGCAGCGTTTCTAAAATGCTCATAAATTTCTTTCTCGACGCTTCAAGCTCTGTATTTGCGCCAAGGGCAATCCAGTCCTCTAACCAAAGTCGACCGCGAATGCCCTTTGAAATCGCGAAATTCTCTAGTTGCCAAAGGTCCTTATTGGGCAGAATCAAGCCGGCTTTCAGCACCTTGAGCACTGCATCTGGTCGATAGTGGGATTCGATGGCACGCATGCTACTCATTACAAAATCAATGGCATAATGCCCTGTTGCGGGTCGCTTAACATCGATAAAACACGGCACGCCAAAATCTTCACTGTAGCGCTTTGCGAGCATGGCGTAGCTATCTGGCTGACTCGTAAGAATAGCCATAGATTCCCATGGGGTTCCTTCATGATGCCGCTTCACCATCTGATAAAACACCCACTCAAGCTCGTGGCTTCTATCTAGGGCATTTAACAGCACCACATCATTCGACAAAAACGTCACTGCACCTTCAAAACTCTCTCTGAAGTACGATGCCGACGGTGTTTCTAAAGCTGTGTCTTCTTCGGTTGTAACTGTCCAACCTTCACTTGTCATGCGCTGGATTAATTGTCGGTAAAGCCGCTTTGGATAGCGCCCGCATACCTCATCACTATTTCGATCGACAATGCGCACCGCCATATTAGATGCATGCGCCCTAAGAGAGCAAAGCAAATCGATCTCTTGCTGGGTCATACTCGAGAATCCCTCAACTACATATAGCATACGCGACTCTGAGGGAACCGTAACCACAGAACTTCGAATGCCTTGAATCACTTTTTCAATCCAGAAGGATTCGTCGCTCACCTGCTCAGAAAGACGATTATTATAGGCGCGATATATCAAGCTAAGCTCGCTTAGTTTGAGTTTAAAACTATCTGAGAGCTCTGGTCCCCTAGACATCGCCTCTATAAGTTCTACTGGTAGCCCATTCTGTCTTAAGCGGCTCACTAGATCAGACAACTCCGAGATAAAACCTTTGTTTTTATAATTGCCGCGATAGCGAACTAATTTCTCGTCTACATCTTGTAGAACCTGTCGAAGAATCATTTTTCTGCCTAGTTCAGAAAGTACTTTACCCTCTCCTATGCCCAGATGTTTAGCCCATTGGTGCCAAAGTCGTTTAAAACTCATCACCTCAATATGAAACAAGCCCTCACAATGAAGGGCTTTCAATAAATCGCGTTCCGCCTGAAGTGTATATTGCTCAGGAACAATCACAATGCACTTATCTTTTATAGGGTCGAGCGCTTCAATCAGCGACAAGTGATAGCGACTTGTTGCCATTACCGCACGCGCTCTTGTGATTAGCATAAAGGCTCCTCCTTTATCAAACCATTATTGTTGAGACGAGCTATATTCAACAACTGTTTAGTAAACAACTTAAATAACCATTGCACCGATATGCTGAGCACTAATATTGAAACTGCTGCATCTCTGAAGAACACCTCTGGGAGCATTTGGATAAGCACATCGGTCTGAGGATCTAGTAGCCAAAGATCATTTGTAAAGAACAACTCATGAAAAGCATAAAAGTACTTTGTAAAGTCCATTGTTACAAGGATTCCCAAGACTAAGACAATTG
>CALFXQ010000184.1 GCA_937958285.1 uncultured Fusibacter sp.
TCACCATCGTATTATCACGGTCATGTTTTAGGCCTAGATTATTTTACCAGTAGCCTGTCCATCTGACAACCAACAAAAAAGATACAAGTTAAAAAATATTATCTAAAAAGGCAAATTTGCGCTAAAGAAAACTTCAAAATTGCCGATAGCGTTGTCACATAAGAAAAGGAGGTCTTGTTATGTCTGATGTTCTACGCATACCGCCAAAATCATTACCTTCCGTTGCTTCACCTAAAGGTGGCATTAAAGAAGAGAAAGATGTTAAGCCTGGCGCTACTGTCGAGAAAGAAGCAGGAAGCCCCGCTATTGTATATACACCTAGTGAAAGCGACCCTGTTAGAGGCTACGAAAAAAACGCACATGTCTATAATAAACAAAAGATAGAGGCTTTAAAAGCCGATGCAGAGCGATCCTTTCAATCCCTTCGCGATACAGTAAAAGCAATGCTCGAGAAGCAAGGGCTTGTCTACGAAGATGTGTTAAAAGCCGTCAAAGAAGGAAAAAAAGTAGAGGTAAAAGTAGACGAAGCTACTCAAGCACAAGCGCAAGCAGCAATTGCTGAAGACGGCCATTGGGGTGTCAAGAAAACAGCAGAGCGCATCATTGAGTTCGCAAAGACGATTTCCAACGACAACCCACAGCTATATGACAAACTCGTAGCCTCTATAAAAGAGGGATTCGAAGCCGCTAAGAGTGCATTTGGTGGCGAGTTGCCAGAAATTTCTCAAAAAACCTACGAAGCTGTTATGGCTGGTTTAGACGAATGGGCTGGCAAAACTACCACACCACCTGTACAAGAACCAGTACAAGAACCTATTACTGAACCTGTTCCTGAACCATCGTAAAAAGCACATAGTAAAAGAAGCCTCCAGGACACCCTGGAGGCTTTCATTTATATTGTGAGTATAATTAGAAATACGGTGCTAATTTTCTAGAATCTGCCTCGCTGCATCGATAAATGCAGGTTCATCTTCAACAATCACCCACTGATCATTTACATAGCCAAAGCTATTTTCTGGGTTTAATCCACACTCTCCCAAGCAGTTGTATTCTACTGTCTCAGCACCAAATACTTCTTCTAACAATGTCACACTTACATTTGAACAATTTGAACACACTCTAATCATTTATGAGCTCCTTTATAATTGATAACGATAATCACATTATAAAGCATATGCCATTTAAACTCAAGACCAATTTGTGTTTTCAAATCTAGAAAGTGCATAGTAGAGAGTTGGGATTACCGTTAGTGTATTAAAGGTTGCTACAATTAAACCACCCATAAGGGCAATCGCCATTGGCGTAAAGAAGGAACTATCTGCAAAGAGCAGTGGAACCAAGCCAAATACTGTGGTAATAGTAGTCAGTAAAATAGGTCTCATGCGCCGGTTGACAGATTCTTTACAAGCTTCCTCCACAGAGGCTCCTTCCTTGCGTGCACGGTTAATATACTCAATGAGCAATATGGCATTATTCACTACCACGCCACTTAAACTTGCAGCCCCTAAACCAACAGTGAAAGTAAAATTTGTATTGGTAATGACAAGCGCTACTATTACCCCAATAAGCGCAAGGGGCACCGTTGCCATTACAATTAAGGGTTGTAGTATTGAGTTAAATTGGATCATTAGAATTACAAATATTCCTGCCAATGCAAATGCTGCTGCCACATATAGACCAGATAGATAGCGCGTTATGGTTTCTTGATCGCCGCCATAACTCACTTCTACAGAAGACAAATCCTGCTGATTGACAAAGTTTTCTAAATCCTTTTGTATATTGCCACTGCCAAACTCAGGTCGCACGTCTGCAAGTACAGAAACAAAAGCCTTGCGGTTAAAGCGTCGCATCACGTCTGTTTCACTGGCTAACTCAACAGTTGCAAACTGCTTAAGCAATATCAGGTCACCGGTAGCCCTTGATTTAACAGACATACTTAGAAGTGCATCGATATCCTCAGCATCACCTTTGACAATGATGGGAAACTGATTGCCCTCTTGAACATAAGTACTCGCTTCCAATCCATTTAAGGCAAGATTGATTTGACTTTGAACATCGTATTTTGTCAAGCCTAATTGAATTGCCTTAAGATCATCTACCTTTATATTGTAGTTGTAGCGATATTGTGGCTTTCTCAACTGAACATTCATGGTCTCGTTGCGATTGAGTAAATAATCGTATACCTTGTCTGCCATTTGCGCATTCGCCAATGCATCATCACCCATTATGCGAATTTCTAATGTCGCTCCAGGCATATTGATTTCTAGCATATTCACCGTTGCATAGCCACCCACAAATGCGGTGTCAAATTTCTTTTGCAAGTAGTATAGTAGCTCGCCGCGTGTTGTAAATCGATTCCCCTTAGATAAATCAAACATCGCCATAATTTGACCATTGCTTTCTGAGGGCATTACAAGATCTGCAGTCATATAAAAACGCGGCAGACCGCCACCTATGGCCATCGTCACTTCGTTAATTTCCGGCTCTGATTCCAAGAGTTTTTTTGCCTTTTCGACCAATAGCTCTGTACTTTTAACATCTCCTGAAACTTCATTGGCAATATTCACATACACCAAGTTCTTGTCTACAAAGGGAAATAAGCGCATGTCTACAGCGTAAAAAAATACGCCAATGGACACAAATACCAAAACAACCATGCCCAAAAGACTCAATACAGGTCTGCGTAGATTAAGAGACAGCACGCTTACATAAAATTTACTCAGTGGCATCAAAAGATCTTTTTTCTCGCTGCGGGGTTTCAAAAATAAACTTGCCAAGGCAGGTGTGACGAACATCGCAACTGCAAATGAAGCAATAAGAGCAATGTTGACAATTAACGGCATTGACGAGATAAATTCACCCGCAGAACTCGGAAGGCTCATTAATGGTAAAAAAGCAACGACTGTTGTTATGGTCGATGTGAGTACAGGTATAGCTTGCTCCATCGTTCCACTATAGCAAGCATGAAACCTATCCATACCTTGATTCATGTGATGTTGTATGGCATCGTTAATAACGATGGCATTATCTACTAGCATACCTAAGGCAATAATCAAGGCGGCTATAGACACTTGATGTAACTCTACTTTAAACCACCCCATCGCAATCACGGTTATCGCTAGTGACATGGGAATTGCAACAGAAACAATCATTGCACTGCGTAGGCCCATTCCAACAAACACCACAATAACTACAAATAAAATTCCCTGTAAAAGGCTTTCGATAAATGTATTAATCGAATCCGAAACATCGTCCGGCTGAAAGAGTACTCTGTCCACCTTTATGTCGCTGGGAATATCGGATCCCAAATTTTCGATGACCTTTTTCACTTCTTTTCCAATGAGCACAACATTTCGATTGTCGTCGAATGTGGCGGTGAGTAGCACTGCACTTTTGTCTTCTCTTTTAAAGTATTGACTCCCTTTCTCAGAGATCATTGCAACTTTTGCCACATCGGAAACACGTACCATCGCACCGGTCTTTTGAGACAGGGTTAGTACCATATTTTCCAAGTCGGAAATTGCACTTACCGATTTTGGTACCTGCACATTCATCTTCCCTAGACTCGTTTCTAGAGAACCAGAGGGAATGACCACGTTTTGTGCTTGGATCATCTGCAATACTTCGTGCATAGACAATCCATAATACTGTAGCGCCCCTAAATTGACTTTAACTTCTAGCTGCAAATCTGGCACACCCAGAATTTCAACTTTTTTAACGCCATCTAGTGTAGCGAGGGTCTCCTTGTAGCGCTCTGCCACTTCGGATAACACCACAGCATCTGTGTTATCACTTGAGAGGGCAACAATTAGTCCCGTAGACGTTGTCATATCTGTATCTATATCAAATGGTCTGACGCCCTCAGGCATTTTTGTAGAAAGGCCATCTAGGGCAACTCTCAAACGATCCCACTGCTCATCGTAGTCTACTTCATCGGATAGCATAGCCACTACTATAGAGACATTGTCTTGAGAATAAGAGCGTATACTGTCGATGCCATCCATTGTAGAAACTTCATCTTCGACAGGCTTTGTCACCTGTTCTTCTACAGTCTTTGCATTTGCTCCTGGATAGACAGTTATAATCTGAACAGTTGGACTTGATGTATCTGGATTTTCTTGTCTTGGTAAGTAGTAAAAGACATAGTAGCCATATATCAATATCATCAAAGATAAGATGATGGTCACTTTGCGCTCTCTTATCGCTGCGCTGATGAACTTGTTCATTGACCACCCTCCACGATATTCACTTGATAACCATGACTAACACTTGTTGAGCCCTTGGTGATGAGCTGATCATCTACCGCTAAGCCTTCGACACTTACCTCGTCATCGACTCGGGTCTTAAGCACAATGTTTTTTCTTATAGCTCTACCTGATTCAACCACATAGACATAATCTACACCATCGTTCAAAATCGCATTAATTGGAAGCCAAATCCCCTCAACCGATGATTTGGCAATGTCGACTGCGAGCAGTTCTCCAACATAGGGAGGCACTTTCCCGCTAATGGCAAATTTAAGTTCATAGGTCCTAGTTTTTTCGTCTGGCAGTACCGATTTTTCGATTAGCTTTACATCCCAAGTTTGGCTATCATTTGACGCCTTCGCCATTTCCCCCAGATCAATAGCATCCATATCCTCTGCAGTCATGCTTACCGAAATCACTTGACCGAGACTTTTTACGATGACTACGGGATAGCCTGGGCCAACTAATTCGCCCGCTTCAAAGAGAATTTGAGCGACAACGCCGTCTACATCGGCGCTGAGTGTTGCATCGGATCGATTTTTTCTCTGGTATTGGCCTTGGAGTTGGGCCTGTGAAACCTGACCATTGGCGAGTTCTAGGTCTTTCTTTGCCATATCGCGTTTTAATACGAGTTCGTCAAACTGCTGAGCAGTGACGCCACCAGATTCTAGTAATGGTTTTGCATCCGTTACGGCCTTTTGAATGAAATCCAGCGCCGATTGTGCCTTTTGAACCTGTAACTGTGCAGATGCTAATTGCTGATTTGCAGTATTCACCGCAATGTTCAACTTGTCTGGCTTGATCGATGCGAGTAAATCGCCAACCTTGACCTGATCGCCTGGCTTTAGAGCGATGGGCTCTAAGGTTCCACCGGTTGAAAAGCTGTACTTCTTGATATAGTCGGGGATTACATAACCAAAATAGCGCACTTTAGAAGCACGTGCTTCATTTTTAAGCATCATCACTTCAACAGGTTTTACTTTGCTCTCTAACTCAACACTGCTAACCTGGCAACCAGTAGCGAACAAAGCACTTATAAGTGTCACAACGACTAACTTTGAACAGAGCATGAATAAGGATTTACTGGGAAACAGCTTCATAATGATACCTCTCTCTATCTTTGAAGTAAGTATGTATATTGAGTATGACTTCTATTTTATACCCATAAGTGCATTGAAATAACTGTTATGTCTGCAGTGAAAATGTTATAATCTACTCGATACTTTAAAAGGAGAAATCATCTTATGTTAAGAACTGCAATCTGGTTTATTTACTTCTGGCTATACATGTTAGCGGTCGCACCTCTGTCTTTTTGGCTTTCTAGAAAAACTGAAACAGAGCAGCATCGCTTTAGTGCAAAAGAAGCCCGCCTATGGGCAAAACGCCTGTTGAACCTCGCCGGCGCGAAGGTTGTAGTTAAGGGCGAGGTAAACCTTCCTATCCAAACACCTGTGTTATTTGTGAGCAATCACCAAGGTGCATTCGATATTCCCCTTCTTATGGCAAATCTCGATCGCCCATTTGGCTTTATAGCCAAAGAAGAGTTGTCTAAACTTCCATTTGTGAATCAATGGATGCGCTACTTGCGCTGTGTCTTTATTAAAAGAGGCAATCCTAGAGAGGCGATAAAGGCCATAAACGACGGTATCGCCCTCTTAAAATCCGGTCATAGTCTAATGGTATTTCCAGAAGGCACGCGCAGTAAAGATGGTCAATTGCTAGAGTTTAAAGCGGGTAGTCTCAAGCTAGCCACCAAATCTGGCGTTGCAGTTGTTCCAATTACCATCGATGGCTCAAGGCATCTAATGAAAGCTGATAAGTGGATTATTCAACCTGCATCCGTAACAATCACGCTTCATCCTGCTATACCTGCAGACAGTGTGGCATCCATGGATACACAAACACTATGCGATCAAATTGAAGCATCCATCGGGAGCTTATTGACAAAGACTCTCAATTAGACTATACTTAAATCAGAAAATTCAGTGAACGTTTTTTCTGAAAGGTGGTCATAATGGATAAAAAGATGGAGCAATTAAAAGAACAAATAAAAAATAGCGAATCCGAAGCCTGGGCCGATAGTGATCATGTTACACCCGATGGCAACGTAGCTATCCCTTCCGAAGAGGCTGTAGAGCGCGCTAAAGAATGGGCTGAAACCAACGAACTGTAATGCTTCACAAGCTGAACCCCTAGTTTTCATAAGAGAACTAGGGGTTTTTTAGTGCATATAAATGCTCAATTCTTCTAGGTGTTGCATCTGCTCCTAAATCGCTAAACCCATGCTACAACAGCCAAAGCGAGCATTAAACCAATATATACAGCGCCTTGCATAAAAAAAGTCTGTACAGATAGTACGAAGGTTTCACCCTTAATTTGCTTTTCTTTAAATTGCGACACATTTTTTATTGTGATTGGCAAGGTTGCACCGTAGAGCATAAACCACCATGGAAGACCGCCGATACTGATGAGCACTAAAATACACAAATAACCGAAGTAATAGAGCTGCTCGAACACGAATAACGCATTTTTTGTACCGATAGTTATTGGAAGGGTGTAACGATGATTTTCCATATCCTCATGTTGGTCACAGAGATTATTAGCCAACATAATATTTGCAATTGCACTAAAGAGCGGCATTGTGGCGAGTCCCAGCTTGAATAATTCAAGCCACCTCAATTGAAGATTTAACCAACCGTTGTCGATATCGACAATAAAAAAAGTACTTTGAGGCATATGGATCATTACTGCAATCACTGGGATTAAGATGCCCATAAAACCGCCTGAAAAAAGCTCGCCAAGTGGTGTTCGTGAAATGGGCAAAGGGCCAAAAGAATAGGCAATCCCTACGGCAAAGGACAATGCCCCCAGTAGCAGTATCCAAAGATGCGTCTGAAGAACAAGTAAACAGCCGAGTGCAGAGCCTATCACAATTAACCCAACAATAACACCAACGACTTTTGCTTCCGACATATTGAAGTGAACAATGGCATTGTGTACTTCGTAGCCATAGCCATGTCTTCGCTTCGCGCGTTTAAAGTCCATGTAATTGTTAAGGGCTGTTGTTGCCATGTCAATGCAGAGCAATGACAAAAGCATGGTCATCATTGCCACAGCTGAAAAATGTTCGGTGCCATAGATGGCAATAACGTACAGTGTGCCCACTAAAAAGGGAATCACACTTGCCACCTTAGTTTGAAGCTCAACGAGCTTTACAAAGTGTCTGAACTGCACCTTTTACTCCTTCCCACCGTCAATCAACACATCCATCACAACTTCCATGGGATCAATTAAAGGCACATCTAGATGTTCTTGCTTTAGCACGAGCGGAACTTCTGTACATCCGGCAATTATGATATCTGCACCCGATGCAACCAGCTTATTTGCGGCACTTCGGAGCAGCCTTAGTGGCACAGCGCCGTGATTGCCACGCTTAATGCCCTCAGGACCGTAAATAGCCGCCATCACTTTTTCATCTTGTGTGTTTTCATCGGGATATAGAATTGTAAAACCATCTAAGTGCTTATCGTATAAACCCGCATTTTTGGTGCCCGTCGTCGCAAGCACCCCAATGTTTTTCGCTTCTGGATACTGGGCAGTTACGGCATCGCGCAGTGCTTTTATGGCATGAACAATGGGGAATTGAACCGCCGCTTGAACCTCGTCGAAGAAGTAATGCGATGTAATGCAAGGCAAACAACCGACTGTAGCACCCATTTGTTCTAGATTTTTTGCTGTTTCTACAATATAGGGCACTGGATTTTCGCCTTTTCCTAAAATTGCTGCGGTGCGATCTGGAATCTTTGGGTTGCTATCGATGACCACTCGAAAGTGATCTTGATCTGCAGACACTGGGGTCTTGGCGATAAGTCTTAAAAAAAACTGAGCGGTTGCCTCTGGCCCCATGCCTCCGATAATGCCAATAATTGCATCTCGAGATCTCATGGTCGCACCTCTAACTCACAAGGCTGCGGCGCCATGCCACACACACGGTCTTTAATCCTTTCAAAGAGCGCTTCTATTTTGTATTCGGGCCTCAACTGTGCAATGCGGCCAAGGGCAATGCGCCCACCGTGATCCATCCCCTGGCAACCAGCTAATAACAAGACATCGCCATTTTCTAACTGACTAATGCCCATTTCGATTGCAGGCTGGAGCCCTTTATATAGCAGCACCTCGATGCCATTTTCGCTCATGGTATCGGTAAAGACTTTTAACTCCTGGGGCGTTACAACATCTTTTG
>CALFXQ010000185.1 GCA_937958285.1 uncultured Fusibacter sp.
ATGCCACCGATGATCAAGTCATGGCAGCAGCCAAAGCTGCCAATGTAGATGCCTTTGTTCACAATCTTCCAGGTGGCTACCAAATGGTCCTAAACGAAGAAGCCTCCAACGTTTCTGCAGGCCAGAAGCAGTTAATTACCATAGCCCGTGCGATATTATCGGATCCAAGTCTACTGATTTTCGACGAGGCAACCAGTTCTGTCGATACGCGTACCGAAGTTCAAATCCAACGCGCTATGGAGACTTTGATGGCTGGCAGAACCAGCTTTATTATCGCCCATCGCTTGAGCACCATTAGAAGTGCAGATTTGATCTTGGTTATGGAACACGGCGATATTGTAGAGAAGGGCACCCACGAGGCACTCTTAAAAGAAAATGGCGTGTATGCAAAACTCTATTATAGCCAGTTCGACACAGCAGAAGCTGTCTAGCAGCGTGATACTTTGTCAATGGCCCACCTGTGGTCGTCTCAATGCATTGAAAGCTAAAAACAACCCCCTCAAAATTGAGGGGGTTCATTTTTTAGTAGCGGTAGAATTGCATATTTTATGCCTAATCACACATGTCAAATGGTTTTGACACAGAAAAATCGGTCAATGTCAAACACATCTGATAGAATAATAGGAGGTATCTCATACAATTAAATTACAGGAGGACAATATATGGATCTAGCTAAGCAAATTAAAAAGTACAGAAATGAATTGTCGATTACTCAAGAGGATTTGGCTGATCGCATCTACGTGTCACGCCAAACGATCTCCAACTGGGAAAACGATAAAAACTATCCCGATGTTAAAAGCCTTTTATTGCTTAGTTCGACGTTCAATGTCTCTCTTGATCAACTTATAAAAGGAGATATCACTATGATAAAAGAAACCGTTGAAAAAGCTAAAATTGATGACTTTAAAAAAGAAAGTACAGTGTTTGCAATCCTATTAATCTGCTGCTGGGTCTTGCCAGTGCCCCTGTTTCTATGGCAAAGATTTATAGGTTTTGCGCTGCTAGTCGCCTTATTTGCGATTACATTCTATATGGCTTATAGAGTTGAGAAGAAGAAAAAACAATGGGATATGCAAACTTATAAGGAAATATTGGCATTTACCGAAGGCAAACACCTCTCTACTGAAGAAAAATCTATCGAAAGGGGCATTCGACCTTATCAAAAGATCTTATTAGGACTAGGATCGGCATTGATAACAGCCTCCATTGCTGCCATTAGTTTGTACTTCTTTAACTAATCTCACTCACTCTTTATCGCCCACTCTTTATCGCCCAGCGCAATTTTGTGGACTTGGCGCGGCTATTGACTTGACATTCTTCAGGTGTTGGGCGAATGGGTCCTGGGGCAATTTCGCTGTATATGCCACTGTTTTTAAAGTGTTGAAAGGACTTTTTAACGAGGCGATCCTCGCCGGAATGGAAGGTGAGGATTACCACTTTGCCACCGGGTCTAAGGGCACTTGGCAGCTTTTCTAGGAGTGCGTATAAAACCTCGAACTCGTCGTTGACATCGATGCGCAGTGCTTGAAAACACCGCTGACAGGATTTTTTTATCTCGTCATCTTTCAGCTTTTGAGGGAGGGCTTTTAGCGCTTGTATGATGATATCGCGCAGCTGCGAAGTCGTCTGAATATGCTTGCCTTTCTTTCGCTCCGAGATAATTGTCTTGGCAATCGCTTCAGCAAAGGGCTCGTCTGCGTTTTCTATAAACATGCCTATTAGTTCATCGCGCGTCATTTCTTTAAGTCTTTCTGCTGCAGATTGCCCTTTTTCTGGGTTCAGCCTTAAATCCAGTGGGCCCTCGTGTTTATAAGAAAAACCTCTGTCGGGGTTATCGATTTGCATAGAAGAAACCCCTAAATCGGCGAGTATAAAGTCGAAGGGACCAAACTCTGCAGCGATTTTGTCTATTTCAGAAAAGCTCATTTGGTGAGGCGTGAAATGCTCCTTGCCATACCCTAAAGCCTCAAGTCGGGCAGTGGTGCGCACGATCTCGATGGGATCTACATCTGTTGCGTGCATATGCCCAGTATTGCCGAGCTTTTTTAGCATTTCCAATGTATGACCACCGTAACCCAAAGTGGCATCAAAGCCAATTTGACCCGCCTGGATATCGAAGAAATCCAAGATTTCTTTAACGCAAATGGAAATGTGCATACCCGCAGGGGTGCTGCCCTTTTGGATGACCTTTTGAATGGTGTCGCCATATTTTTCAGGCTGTAATTCCTTGTATTTTTCTTTAAACGACTTTGGGTGTGTGCCACTATAGCGCACGCGTCGCTTGTGCTTTTGTTCCGTGTTGTCCATATGTTAACCACCTTCAATAAAAACGTTAATTGAATACAGAGAATATAGCGAATATGGGCTATCATACCAGATTGATAGCCCAAAATCAATCGCACACTTCTTAGTAACAGAAAGAGAAC
>CALFXQ010000186.1 GCA_937958285.1 uncultured Fusibacter sp.
CGCCTTCACCCGATCTCCGCTGGCAATTGTGCCCGCAGAGCCAACAGTGAGTACAACAGCGGCAATCTGCCCATTTCCTATCCCTTCTTCCTGAACCAATTCCACCATGGTGCCACCGGTTACCGCGTAGTGAAAGCGATAGTTGGCAAAAGAATCGAATTGATTCAAGATGCGAATATGTTCTGGATCTTCTCGGGTAAGTTCGTGGGTTTTGTCGTAAATTTCTTTGACATTGGACTCGCAGCCCGCCGTGGCGATAACATCGGAGCCATAGCCGCGAATCAGCGCAAAGCGCTCTGCCGACATTTCCTCAGGTAAAATGACCAAGGATTTATAGTTCATCCTCGAGCTCACCCAAGCGCCGCCAACCCCATAATTTCCCGTTGAGGGCCATACCAATGTGTGTTTGCCAGGGTCTACTTGTCCAAGCACTGTGCGTTCTGTCAACACAGAATAGGTTGGTCCCACTTTATGAGACCCCGAGGGAAACTTTTGGCCATACATGACCACGATATTGGCCTCCACCCCTGTAAATTCGCTGGGCAGTACAAAATACTGAAAGCCGTCATCTGGGTCGCGCCAAGTAATATTAAAGAGATTGATTGGGTGAAGTGGGTCTATTGATTGCATTTCAATGGCTTTTTTGCGAATGACGGGGTCAATCAGCCATGGGTGCAGCATTTCCTCGTATGTGGGGCCAAGTACTGGTGTTTTTTGCATGGTTCCATTCCCCCTTTACATTGTGAGCGCCATTACTGCCTTGGCGGTGTGTAGTCGATTTTCTGCCTCTTGGTACACAATGCTTCGAGGCCCGTCGATTACGCTATCTTCTACCTCGTTGCCTCGGTCTGCCGGTAGGGCGTGCATATAGTGAACGCCTGCATGCGCCAGAGCCATGCGTGCCTCCGTGCACTTCCAGTGTTTAAAGGCGTGTAAGTCCACATTGGGATCCTTGCCACTCCATGAACCCCAGTTCTTTGGAATCACAATATCTGCATCTTTAAAGGCATCATCTATATCGTGAATCACGCGAAAGGTGCCTCCGTAACTTAAGGCGTTGGCCTTGGCTTCAGCGATGACCCAATCGGGCAGCTCAAAACCTGGTGGATGTGCCAGCGTCACCTGCATGCCATAGCGCGGAAAGAGCAGCGCTTGCTCGAGGGGCACGCTAATGGGCTTTTTATGACTTGTGGCATAGGCCCAAATAATACTCACTTTAAGGCCCTCGGTGCGGGGGTACTTTTCTTGAATCGTCATCAAATCTGCCACACCCTGCATGGGATGAAACAAGTCGCACTGCAAGTTCATAACAGGTCTAGCACTGTATTTGGCCATTTCTTGAATGTACTTATTCCCTTGTTCCCAAAAGCAGTTGCGACACGCAATGCCATGGCCAAAGCTCGAGAGAATAATCCCAGTGTCTTTGGCGGATTCTCCGTGGTTGATTTGCATGGTCGATGTGTCTAAAAAGTTAGCGTGTCCACCCAGTTGGGCGATGCCCATTTCCATAGAGTTTCTGGTGCGTGTGGACTCTTCGAAGAACATCAACGCGAGGGTCTTATACTGGAGTATTGGCGTTGGCATATCCATATAATGTCTGCGTTTTAAATCCTTTGCCGTTTCTAAAATCATGTTGATCTCGTCGTTAGACCAATCTCTTAAAGCGATAAAATGCTTGCCTTTTAGTGTTCCATACATAGATGGCCTCCCTTAAAGCGCTATTGGCTGAACCAATAAATTGGCATAAGTTTGCATGGCATGAATTAACTCTGACTTTGCAATATGTTCGTTGGGCGCATGGGCTTGTGCTTCTAGCCCAGGTCCATATCCAATGCAGGGAATGCCATGCATGCCCATAATGGCAACGCCATTGGTCGAAAATGTCCACTTGTCGAGTCTCGGTACATGACCCAAAATCTCTTGATGTGCCGTGCGCATCGCGCTACATAGCCCATGGCTTTCTGGAAGTACCCACGTGGGAAAATAACAGGGCACATCTGGTTTGAAGCCCTTGTAAGAAACACCATTATAGCGATACATACTCACCTTGGCCTTGGCACTCTGAACACTGGGTAGTGCTTCGATCTCGGCAATGGCACTTGTCATCGTTTCACCCACGGTCAAACGCCTATCGATGGAAATTCTACATCCATCGGCCACCGCACAACGCGACGGCGAGGTGTGGAAGATCTCTGAGACAGTCAAGGTGCCCTTTCCCAAGAAGGGATCATCGGGAAGTTTTGGGTTAAGCGCCTCTAGTTCAACGAGGATCTTTGCCATTTTGTAAATGGCATTGTCCCCTCGCTCAGGGGCCGATCCATGGGCACTAAGGCCCTTTACAGCCACTTGTATCTCCATGCGCCCCCGTTGTCCTCGGTAGACACTTAGACCCGTGGGCTCTGTAATCACCACAAAAGATGGCGGTGGATCTATCACTTTTTTAGACAGCATATATTGCCAACACAGGCCATCACAATCTTCTTCCTGAACAGAACCCACCACCCAAACGGTGTAGTCATTCAGCAAGTCGAGTTCCTTCATAATTTTCACCCCATAGACGGCGGCGCAAAAGCCACCGGTCTGATCGGCGGTGCCACGGCCATATATGCGCTGGGTGTCTTCAGCGCCCAAAAAGGGATCTGCCTTCCAATTCTCTCGCATACCTACATCGACCGTGTCAATATGACCATCAAAGGCCATCACCTTAGCCCCATCCCCCATACGTGCCATAATATTGCCCATGCCATCGATGGTAACTGCCTCAAAGCCCAGATTGACAAATTCCCTTTCAATGCGGGACACCACCTCGGCTTCGTGACAACTGGTACTTGGTATGGCCACTAAATCTCTTAAAAAGGCAAAGAGCGCCGGTGCATGGTGCACGGCTCTTGCTCGAATGGCTTCTATACGATCACTCATTGCTGTTCACCTCGATTATCTCAGCGCTTATCAACTGAGGAAAACGCGCTAGAAGGCCTGCAAGTGCCTTCTTCTGCACCACAAGAATAAAATCCAAACCACTGCCGACCACCGTTTCAAGCACATCGAAAAACAATTGCCCATTGAGCTCGGCCATGCCAATTTCGTCAATGACCACCGTTTGTCTGGCTACCACCGCAGCGAGAATCTGGGCTTTTCCAAAAGATAATCCCGATTCCAATACGCGAAAGGGGCCAATAGATAGCTGAGAAGACCTTGACTGTTTTTGATGTTGCACTGAATTGGCCTCACCATCCCACTCTAAAAATGGTCGCTTTAATTGGGTCTGAATACTAAACAGTGAATACCCCTTAAACACACCTGCTTCGAATTTCTTTTCGCAGAGCACACCGCCTACAGAGGCGTAACTCTGTATCCACTTAGAGGCAAATGTAGTCTTTCCCACATTGGCTGGCCCTGTAATCAAGGTTATCTTGGGGTTCATAGATCCATGTCCTCGACGTACTTTTGCCCATGTCTGGTGGCAATCAGCTGGGCTGCAATCGCTATGGCAATTTCCTCGGGGGTGGGCCCACCGAGACTTAGGCCAATTGGGCTATAGATTCTGGGCCAATGTTCTATGCCCTTCGCTTCTAGCAACTGGCGTATGGTGGCCATCTTCTTTTTAGAGGCCAACATGCCCAAATAGGCCACCGATATTCCCGTTAGGAGAATTTGCTCGAGAATATGCGCATCTACCTGGTGATCACCTGTGGCGATGACCACATAGGTGTGCGCGCCAAGCTCTTGGAGGGCGGCCTCGAGGTGGGGTTGATGATCTACAGAAGCCACCTCTTGAGATAAAACGGGATCGCAAACGATTCTTCGAAAGCCCACACCAGACATTTTTTGATAGAGGGCGCTACCGACATTGCCACTGCCAAAAATTAAGAGTAAAGGTTCTGGTCGGTAGACCTGATAAAAGACGCTCACTTGTCCGCCGCATATCATGGGTACGCTCACCACATCGGGTAAATGAGTGCCAGCTCCCGTCAGGTCATAGTGAATAAGTGCGGTGTCTACGCCATTATCTAGATATGCCAAAGCCGATTGAATCACTTGTCGCTCTATGGCGCCGCCACCCACAGTTCCCCATTTTGTAAAGGGCTGGGCATCTGAAGGCCCCTGTGAATCCTCGTCTTTTCTTATTAAGAGATAGCCGCCGACGGGCATTGGCCCCTCGCCCGCTTTTGAAACCACCGTGGCCATCGCCAAAGCATGGCCCTTAGAAAGCTCCTCGAGGAGCGTTTGAAAGTGTCGCATTTAAATCACCCAAGTTGCGCCGACTGCAAGCGTCAGCATCAGTGCGGCAATTACGGG
>CALFXQ010000187.1 GCA_937958285.1 uncultured Fusibacter sp.
ACTGGCGTTGACGTGTATACACACTCAGAAATGCTTCCTGCAAACTATTATCCAGCGTTTAAAAAGTACGACCACTTTATTGGAAACTACGGCAATGCATGGTGGAAGCAGAAGGAAGAGTTTGCGAGCTTTAATGGCCCAGTGCTCTTTACCACAAATTGCATCGTACCTCCAAAGGCTGATTACGCAGATCGTATTTATACTACTGGCGCCGCGGGATTCCCAGGATTTAAGCATATAGCAGATCGTGAGTTAGGTGGCCAAAAGGACTTCTCTGAAATTATTGAGCATGCAAAGCGCTTACCTGCACCAACACAAATTGAAGAAGGCAAAATTATTGGTGGCTTCGCGCATAATCAGGTGCTTGCCCTTGCCGATAAAGTTGTCGATGCCGTTAAATCTGGTGCGATCAAAAAGTTCTTTGTTATGGCGGGTTGCGATGGCCGTATGAAAGACAGATCTTACTACACAGACTTCGCTCAAGCACTGCCAAAAGATACGGTAATCTTGACTGCTGGTTGCGCGAAATACCGTTATAACAAGCTAAACCTCGGCGACATTGGCGGGATTCCAAGAGTATTAGATGCGGGTCAATGTAACGATTCTTATTCTTTAGCGGTGATTGCATTAACCCTTAAGAATGTATTTGAACTTAACGATATTAACGAATTGCCAATCGCCTACAATATCGCTTGGTACGAGCAGAAAGCAGTAATCGTGTTGTTAGCGCTTCTCTACTTAGGTGTTAAGAACATCAAGCTAGGACCAACATTACCTGCATTCCTATCGCCCAATGTGGCTAAAGTCCTCGTAGAGAGTTTTGGCATTAACGGCATTGGGACTGTAGAAGACGATTTAGAACAGTTTCTCGGTTAGTTTTTTAGACCGAGGAGTGAAGTGAAAAGAGCAATGCTAAAGGAACGTTCTCAAACGTTCCTTTATTTTTTATTGTGCATGTTTCTTTCAATATAAAATCGGGTAACAATCGAAGGCATTTTACTTTCAAAGATGAAAGGAGTAGCGCATTCGCGCAGACACATTATGAAAATTAGACAAATTGAGGATTTAGACAAATTGAACTTTATGGTTGAGAATGTGGCTGAATTGCTGGGACTCGATATGATGATGTGCGTGACTGACAGAACACAATTTTTATCGTACAGACGCGGACAAACTGTAGATGTTAAGGCAGTTGTTGGCGCTGAGATTCCAAAACAAGATCCTTTGTATATTGCAATGGAGAATGCACAGGTAATCGAAGCAGAAGTGCCAAAGGAAGTCTACGGAGTGGCCTTTAATGCTATATGTTCACCAATTTTTCTAGATAACGAAGTTGTTGGGTGTGTGGGCGTGGGCATTTCATCAACACTTAAACAAAGAGACGAGAATGTGATAAAAATGCTCCTAAATGCCTACAATGACTTTAAAAGCAATATCAGTGGCCTATCCACTATAGCATCTCAAACAAAAATGTTAGCACTTAATGCCAGTATTGAAGCTGCTCGCGCAGGAGATAGTGGACGTGGCTTTGCGGTTGTAGCGCAAGAAGTAGGCAAGCTCGCTGAAACTTCGAATCAATTACTTCAGCAAACAAACAATACGATGCGCGTATTTGACGATGTTGTGACGAAACTCTAATAAACTCAATTTGAAGAGACTTTAAACCCCCTGCCCAAGGGGGTTTAAATTATTCTTGACAGAGTAAAAAAGATTGTATATGATACAAGTAACGATTAAGCCCCGGGGGTATGGGGGTGGGACAAAACAAAACAACACAAAATTAGAAACTGGAGGCGTATGATGTCAAAAAGAGTATTGATTGTAGGTGGTGTAGCTGGAGGTGCTTCTACAGCTGCGCGTTTAAGACGTTTAGATGAAACAATTGAGATTGTTATGTTCGAAAAAGGACCATACATTTCGTTTGCAAACTGCGGCCTACCATATTATATTGGTGAGACAATAAAAGAGAGAGACCTTCTTTTAGTTCAAACCCCAGAGGCGATGAAGGCAAGATTTAACCTTGATGTACGCGTATTCAGTGAAGTCACTCAAATTGATAGAGCCGCAAAACAAGTTACTATTCTCAACCATCAATCAGGCGAAACCTATCAAGAAGCCTACGATGTACTTGTGTTATCACCAGGCTCGACGCCACTAAAACCACCAATCCCAGGTATCGATTCACCAAATGTGTTTACACTGTGGGATATTCCCGATACTGATGCAATTAAAAACTATGTCGATACAATTCGCCCCAAACGCGCAGCGGTCATTGGCGGTGGCTTTATCGGTATAGAGATGGCTGAGAATTTTTCTGAGCGCGGCTTAGATGTTACACTCATCGAAAAGCTAGATCAGGTCATGACACCTATCGATAAAGACATGGCTGAAATTGTCCACCATCACTTGGGGGACCAGGGCGTAAAGCTCTATCTGAACGATGGGGTCCAGAAATTCACTTATAATAACGGCATGACGACAATTCACCTAGAAAGCGGCGCTACAGTAGATGCAGAAATTGTGATGCTTTCAATAGGCGTTCGTCCACAATCGGAACTCGCCAAAAAAGCAGGTTTAGCATTGAATGCCCGGGGTGGTATTATTGTCGATGATCACATGCGAACTGAGGATCCAAGTATTTATGCCTTAGGCGATGCTATAGAAGTTGACGAGTTTATAACTCGCGAGAAAGCCATGGTTCCACTTGCTGGCCCAGCAAATAAACAAGGACGTATTGTTGCGAACAACATTTGCGGGATAGACGAAGCGTATAAGGGTACACAAGGAACATCCATTGCAAAGGTTTACGATTTAACCGTTGCAAATACAGGGCTTAACGAGAAAACACTGCAGCGTATGGGCAAGGTTTACAAACGCGACTACCACGTTTCATTGATTCACGCAAAGTCCCATGCCGGATACTATCCTGGTGCCATACCAATGGCTCTCAAGCTCGTCTATGACCTCGAAGGCAAAGTCCTGGGGGCTCAATCAGTAGGCTATGTAGGCGTCGATAAACGCATCGATGTCATTGCGACGGTGATTCGCTTTGGTGGCACCATTTACGATTTAAAAGAGCTAGAGTTGGCCTATGCGCCACCCTATGGATCTGCAAAAGATCCAGCAAACATGATCGGTTATGTGGCGGAGAATGTGCTAACTGGAAAAATGGATTATATTTGTGCACGTGAAGTTGCAGACATAGACCGATCAAAGACGATCATTCTAGATGTTCGCGACGCTTCGGAACGCTTAGCTGGGTTTATAGAGGGTTCGGTGAATATACCCGTCAACGATTTGAGAATGCGCCACACAGAATTGCCTAAAGACAAGGCGATTGTCGTTTATTGCGCAGTTGGCCTTCGTGGTTATATAGCCACTAGGATACTCAGCGAACTGGGTTATGCAGATGTGAAGAATGTGATCGGTGGTTTTACGACTTATCGTACCTTATACACCAGCTACGACAGTTCGTGCCCGCTGCCCACCGATGAAAAGTCGATTGATATTACAGATAATGGAGATACACCTGATCCCTCTTTTAATGAGGGCACTGGGATTACAGCATCCTTAAATGCGTGTGGTTTACAGTGCCCAGGACCAATTATGCAGGTCTTTAAGCGCATGGAAGAGCTCAATAGAGGTGATGTACTCGAAGTAACGGCAACAGATCCAGGTTTTGCAGCAGATATTAAAACATGGTGCAAGCGCACTGGAAACACTCTGCTCGATGCGGGTAAAACAGATAAAGCCTTCTTTGCAAAGATTAAAAAGGGAACCCCTCTTATGCATTCAGGTAGCCATGCGAAGATGCCCGACGATAAGTCTATCGTCGTCTTTAGCGGTGATCTCGACAAAGCCATTGCTACTTTTATAATCGCCAATGGCGCAGCATCTATGGGGCGACAAGTCACACTGTTCTTTACATTTTGGGGTCTTAATATATTGAGACGGCATGAAAAAGTTTCAGTGAAAAAAGATTTCTTAGGTGCGATGTTTAGTGGCATGATGCCTAGAGGCTCCAAGAGATTGGGACTTTCAAAAATGAATATGGGCGGCATGGGTGCTAAAATGATTCGCCTAGTAATGAAAAAGCATGGCGTTGATTCCCTTGAAGCATTAATCAAGCAAGCACAAGAAAATGGTATTCGCATTGTGGCCTGTTCTATGAGCATGGATCTTATGGGGATCTCCAAAGAAGAGCTTATTGATGGTATTGACTATGCAGGCGTAGCTACTTACTTAGGCGCTGCCGAAGAATCGAATGTCAACCTGTTTATTTAATCAGGTATATTCTATCTAGCCACCCCCGTGGGGGTATAGTATAATATACATGTTGGAGGGAGTTGTTCTAGCGGACACCTCCCTTTTCTGAAAAGAGGATTTATGGAGCTGTCACTGATCAGTGTCTTTGTAGCAGGTGTATTTTCATTTTTTTCTCCGTGTATCATTCCCTTAATCCCCATGTACATTGGTTTTTTAGCAGGGGATATTGGCACACAAAAGAAGCACTCAAAAGCCCTTTATTTGAATGCCTTTGGATTTCTAATGGGATTAATGCTAGTGTTTATCGCTCTCGGGGCAATGGCCACTGCACTGGGGAGTCTGTTGCTTGAGAGACAACAAGAACTGCGAAAAATCTCGGGTATACTAATTGCTGTTATGGGCTTCTTTCAATTAGGTGTGGTGCAATTTTCATTCTTAAAGAAAAATAGACAGATGCGCGTTAGATATCGAGGGTCGCGTTTTCTCACTGCGGTTCTAATGGGCATGGCATTTAGTTTTGGATGGACACCCTGTGTTGGGCCTATACTGGCATCTGTATTGCTTTATGCGGCCAATGCAGAGACTCTGGGCACAGGCATTACACTCTTAGTGGCTTACTCTATGGGATTTATCGTACCTTTTGTGGTATCGACAATCCTCATGGACCGTGCAACGTCGATTTTTGATAAATCTGAGAAATGGCTTGTGGGCTTAAAGCGTCTTTCGGGCGGTATCATGATTTTAGTTGGAATTCTGATTTACTTTAATTACTTGAGTCGTATAATTGCGTGGATTTCGTAGGTGTGATTTCAAGAAGGGGTGAATGGCATGAGAAAGCTAACAGCACTAAAAATTTTGGCTCTTGCAGTGTTCGTTTTAATGGTAGGATTTTCATTTATTGGCTGCCAGCCTGCCAATAGCGCTTCAGCCCCGGCAGAAGTTCAGCAAGAGACGAGCCAAAGCGATGAACCAGAATCTGAAGAGCAAACAGAAGCGACAGATGCAGCGGAGGCCGCTGGAGAAACGAAGATTCAAGAAGGCTTTATGCCAGGTAAGAAAGCATACGATTTTGAATTAGTAGATTTAAATGGCCAGAAGGCAAAACTGTCTGAC
Organism: uncultured Fusibacter sp.; assembly: GCA_937958285.1. Lineage (GTDB taxonomy): Bacteria > Bacillota > Clostridia > Peptostreptococcales > Acidaminobacteraceae > QQWI01. The sequence goes on from CALFXQ010000187.1 coordinate 5,380, forward strand.
TATTTGGGAAAAGTCGTGGTACTGAATTTCTTTGCGAGTTGGTGCCCCCCTTGCCAGGTAGAGATGCCACATATAAACGAAGTCTATAAAGAATTAAAAGACAAAGATGTTGTGATTTTAGGAATAAATTTGACAGAGCAAGATAATATGGATGACTTAAAGGCATTACTTGAAGAAAATCAAATCGAGTTTCCAATACTGCTCGATGAAAATAGTGAAGTGGCTGGCCTTTATGGCATTCGTTCGATTCCTGTAAATGTGGTGGTCACTGCCGAAGGCATTGTGAGTGAGTATTCCATTGGCGCCATAGATGAAGCGAGATTAAAGGGCTTTATCGAAGATGCACAGGCAAAATAAAATTGGAGGGCTTAGTATGGACGAGGCAAAACAGAAGATTGTCAATCGGTTAAAGACCATTAAAGGACATATAGCGGGTATTGAGAAAATGATCGAAGATGAGAAGTCTTGTGATGAGATTCTCCTTCAGATTGCAGCAATAAAATCGAGTATACACAAAGTGGGGATTGTGATTATGGAAGAGCACGCCATGCAATGTATGCTGTCAGACGATGCAGGAAAAATAACAAATCGAGAGCAGATGGAGCGGGTGATAAAAACCTTGTTGAGCTACTCAAAGTAGTAATCATACACCTTTAGAATATTTGTTCATAAAAGAGCGTTGGGCTAGAATTGAGTCCAGCGCTCTTTTTGCGTGGGTGTGATTGCGGAATTCTCATTTATAAACAGCTTTTATCGCCAATGACAATTTACGGTTATGTATTTGTTTGATACACTGCATGTAAACGTTACTGCAAAAGGAAGTAGGTTCAAATATGTTTGAAATTGCATGTCACCACATAACCAAGTATATGGGCACGCAACTGGTCTTAGAGGATTTGTCGTTTAATGTTTACGCTGGTGAACGTGTAGGCCTTGTAGGCTCTAATGGCAGTGGGAAAACCACCATTTTAAAATTGATAGCGGGAATTCTTCCACTTAAGAGATATCCTGGCTCTTGGAGCAAGGGCTACGACAATGGTATGATTGCAGTGCCCAAAGAGGCGAGACTAGCCTATCTCGATCAAATACCTGAGTATCCCTCCGAACTATCGGTGAAAGGTATACTTTTAAAGGCGTTCGATGAAGCAATAGCTATAGAATTATCGATGCGAGCACTAGAGACAAAAATGGCGCAACCTGAATTGTCACCCGATGAACTCGAGCGGTTGATGGACCAATATCACCGGCTTCAGCTTTCCTTTGAATCTCTTGGTGGATACGAAATGCAAGAGAAATACTCAAAAATTTGTGCTGGCCTAGGGTTTTCAGATGTGTTTGTCGAAAAGTCTTTTGGCATGCTCAGTGGTGGTGAGCGCACGCGGGTAGAACTCGGCAAGATTTTAATGGATAAACCCGACATTCTCTTACTGGATGAGCCAACAAATCATTTGGATACACACGCAACAGAATGGCTCGAGCAATACTTGGCCAACTATCCTGGCATTGTGATTGTCGTTTCTCACGACAGGTATTTTTTAGACCGCGCAATCAATAAAATTATAGAAATTGAAGACATGAAGGCGCAAGTGTTTAAGGGGAATTACACAGAATATGTGCGTCAAAAGGATGCGCAGGTAAGTGTGCTTTTGGATCAATTTAAAGAGCAGCAAAAGCAAATTAAACAGATGGAAAGCGCCATTAAGCAACTTAGAGATTGGGCGATGCGCTCCGACAACAACAAGTTTTTCCAACGTGCTGCAAGCATACAAATTAAGCTCGACAAAATGGCGAAGATTAAGAAACCTATGCTAGAAAAACAACATATGCAGCTTGACCTTCAAGTGCAGTCGCGCTCGGGGAAGGAAGTCGTGCGTATCAGCGATCTAGAAATGGGATTTGGCAGCCAAATACTGTTTAAAGGGGCACAATTATTGGTGCGATACGGTGAGCGCGTGGCTTTGATAGGCCCAAATGGCAGTGGAAAGAGTACACTTTTTCAACTGCTTCTTGGGCAAGCTGTTCCTCAAAAGGGTGTAGCAGAACTTGGTCAAGGTGTGCTAACCGCTTATTTACCCCAGGAAGTTCAATTCGACAACGAAGGGGAATGCGCCTTGGAATGCTTCAGAAGCCAAGTGATTATGAATGAAGGCCAAGCTAGAAGTTATCTGGCCAAGTTCATGTTTTTTGGCAGTCGTGTATTTACCGCTGTTAACCGTCTGTCAGGTGGCGAGAGGATTCGCCTAAAACTTGCGATTATGCTCACAGAAGACATCAATCTATTGCTTCTCGATGAGCCTACGAACCATTTAGACATAGAATCTATCGAGGCGCTAGAAGCAGCGCTAGACGATTACAAAGGGACACTCCTCTTTATTTCACACGATCGCTACTTTATCAACGAGATCGCTCAAAGAGTGGTGGCAATTGAGAATCTCCAATTGGGAGATTATCCAGGCACCTATGACAGCTATAAAGAAGTGATTAATAAGCGGCCACTGAAAGAGAGCAATGAGTCGACACGCGTTGAAAATACAGCTACATCGCGTAGACAAAAAGAGAAGCCAATCAAGACAAGGGATTTTGAAGCAGAAATACATCTACTCGAAGCGCGCATTTCAGAAATTGACGATGCAATGCACATGCATGGTACAGATTATCTAAAGCTTCAAGAGCTTCAAGAGCATCGGAAAGAGGCCAGTCAAGCTCTGAATACACTTTGGTCAGAGTGGTCACAAGAGACAACCTCGTAGACGGATATAGTGTAGAATAGCTTTATAAAAATGCCCCCCCTTAAAATAAGGGGGGGTTAGTTATAATTTTATATTCATTTACCTCTGTTTAGCCGTTGAGAATAATGTCTTCGACCATCTCTTTTAAGCTTGCTTGTTTTGCGACACCGCGAATCATGGTCAAGGATTTGCCAACTTCGCCTATGAGGATACCACCAGAGAAGTGATTATTGGTGAAGTACATTTTTTTGTAGATACCATTCTTCTCTTGAATATCGCCAACCTCTTTATAGCTATAGTGTGGATCTCTTCCAATATCGCCAATGGAAAAGACCTTCATGTGCATGCCGTTAAAGACATTAGCTGGAATAGTGGGCTTAAAGGTAAGATCATCGCCAACTGCATTTGCTCCTGCTATCTTCCCTTGATCAATTGCCGCTGGCCAGATGCCATAAACTAGGCCACTGTGCTCAGTCACATCACCGCAAGCGAATACATCGGTGACATTTGTACGCATATGATCATCTACAATAACACCGCGATTTGTGATGATTCCCGTGTTGTCGAATAAGTCGATACAAGGTTTAACGCCCGTAGAATAAACGACCATATCGCATGGAATAAATTCACCGTCGCTAAGTTGAACACCTTCTACTTTCTCTTTACCGACAATCGCGCTGGCAGCAACATCTTTAAAGAAGTCGACTTGAGCACGCTCGATGCCAGATTCGAAGATTGAGGAGGCATCTCTGTCGAGTTGGCGTGGAAGGGCTCTATCTTCTCTTTCTAGAACAACGATCTCTAAACCTAAGTTCTTAAGTTCCCATGCAGCTTCGAGGCCCAGTAGACCTGCGCCGATCACAACACAGCGCTTGGCCGATTTTGCATAGTCTTTGATGGCATCTGCATCGTCGATACCCTTTAATGTAAAGACGCCAGTCTTATGAATATCTGTTACAGGGGGCGCCATGTTTTGCGAGCCATTAGCGAGTATCAACTTGTCATACTGGCGCTTGCTGCCATCGCTAAGAAGCAATATTTTATTGGTGGTATCTATCTCTTCGACGCGGATTCCTAAAGTAACTGCGATTCGGTTGTCGTCGTACCAAGCTTGGTCGTGGAGGTAGAACATGTTTTCTTGATGAGAATTATTTAGGTAGTCGGACAACATGGGTCGGTAATAGCCTAAATGACGCTCTGCAGTAATGATCTCGATAGATGCCTCTTGGTTTCTAAGTCTTGCTGCTTCTGCAGCAGATACACCAGCGGCAGAACCGCCAATTATAACGAGGTCTACTTTTAGTGTGGATACAAAAGTATTTGTCTCGACAGCGTAAACCTCGAATTGCTCGTGGGATGCACCGCAGGCAGGGCAAATATCTGGCGGCTCGATGCCTTCAAATACTTCGTTACAAACGACACAACGCCAATACTGCGGTTCGCCTGTAACATCCATGCGCTTATGTCCATCTTCGATGCCCAATTCAAACATGCCTTGTGGTTCTTTGCCAAGTAATTTTTCGCCAAAGCCATAGCCATATTCGTAGGCAGTGCGAAGTTCATCTTCTGAAGGCTTGAAGTTCACTCTAAGTCCAGGTGCAAAGAGCTTTAGGCGCAATGCTTTAAGTCGTCCATCGATATTTGGAACCCCTTCGCCCGACCAGCCGTACGAGCCGAATGCAGCTGCAAGTTTACGACCGTGCACAATTGGAGACATGTTCATTACAAGATCCCAGATTGGAGGTAAGGCATCGCCATTAATGGTCGGTGTACCAAAGAGCATACCGTCAGCCCATCTTATTTCTGTCATGACTTCTGTTTTGTCTGAATAGACCATATCGTACAGTTTGACGTCGATATCGCCTGAATCCGAAATTCCCTTGGCGATGCGATGTGCGAGTTGTTCTGTGTAGCCATAAGCAGCAACATATGGAATGACGACAGTTTTCTTCGTGTTTGGGTTGACCTCAGTAGACCACTCTTTATAGATGTCGACTATTTGTCGTGGATTCTGATCGAGAACTGGTCCGTGACCAGGACAAATCATATCGAATGTCAGGTCTTCAATTTTATCGATAGCTGCCAAAACATGGGGTTTGAATGGCCCCATAATCATTGTGTAGTAGTAAAGCAAGGCTTTTTTGTAGTCCTTAAGCTGATCTGGTGACATCTTAGAAAATAACACATCGTCGAAGCTGTAGTGCGAGCCAAAGCTATCGCAGGTGATTAGTGTTTGATCCTCTGGGATGTAGGTATAAATGGAGTCAGGCCAGTGAAGGAAGGGTGCAGAGATAAACTGCAAGGTTTTATCGCCCAGCGAAAGGGTTTTGCTAAAATCTACGATTTCGTAGTGGAATTCTCTGTTGGCAATGGCTTGCAGAAACTTGATCGCCGCAGCTGAGCCAACAATTTTCGCTTGAGGCGCATAGTCGAGCAGCTTTTCGATGGAACCAGCATGGTCTGGCTCTGTGTGATTTACCACAATGTAATCGATGTCGGTGAGTGAAATTTCACTTTTTAGTTTTTCGAGATATTCGTCGAAGTACTTAACTTTGACGGTTTCAAAAATTGCCGTTTTTTCGCTGCCTTTAACAACATAAGAATTATAAGTGGTACCAAATTCGGTTTCCATCACAATATCAAAAATTCTAAGGTTCGGATCTAATGACCCAATCCAAGTAATGCCATCTTTTAGTCTCAACTTTTGCATCTAGCCCTCCCAAGACAAAGTAGAAGATATAAATTTGTAATGATTACAATTTGATTACAGTGTATGCGATTGGTGGTTAATTGTCAATCACAACCATAAAATTTATATCCTCTATTTTTCATTTCAATCAAGTATTTTGAAGGCTTTGGCAATGATAATCATTATCGTTTTGTGGTGTTTACAATAAGAGACTAAGAACGAGATTTGTTATTTTTGGGTGAAGTTCTTGACTTTTTCTGGAGGTTTGCTATTATAAAGATGTAATCATTACAAATTGCATTTAATTACACTTTTCACTTTCTTATTCAGTAATTTTTAAAATTGTAGATTATGCATAGTGAAAAAGGGTAATGATACAAATGGCGTTTTGCCAAGACAATTCGAATACATAGGAGGATATTATGCAAAAATACGTTTGTGTAGCTTGTGGTTATGAATACGATCCAACATTTGGTGATCCAGACGGCGGCGTTGCGCCAGGTACATCCTTTGACGATATCCCAGAAGACTGGGTATGCCCACTTTGTGGCGTTGGCAAAGATATGTTTGAGCCAGCATAAGACAACATAAGACAACAACTAAACCATTTATTCTTAAGGAGATAAAACGACATGCAAAAATATGTTTGCGTAGCTTGTGGCTATGAATACGATCCAGAAATCGGCGATCCAGATGGCGGCGTTGCACCAGGTACATCATTTGACGATATCCCAGAAGACTGGGTATGCCCACTTTGTGGTGTTGGCAAAGATATGTTTGAGCCTGCATAGGCTTTAGAAAGAGTGTAAAATGAAGCTTCGGATTGAAAACATCGGTGATTATCTGAAGAGCCACAATATTAAACCATCTTTTCAACGCATAAAGATCTTTGACTATCTCTATCAGCATCCTACACACCCAACGGTAGACGAAATTTACAAAAGCCTCGTTGGAGAGATTCCAACACTTTCAAAGACGACGGTATATAATACATTGGGTTTATTTGTCGAAAAAGACATTGCGCAGCTTATCACCATAGAAGAAAATGAAACGCGGTACGATGCAAATACCATGGTACATGGACACTTTAAGTGCGAGCATTGTGAAGCTGTCCACGACTTTGATTTGGATATACTCAACCTTGAATCTACTGCGTTAACCAATTTTCAAATTAATCAAAAGCATATCTATTTCAAGGGCATTTGCGATAAATGCCTAGCTAAAGATATAACACATTAAAAAAATGAGGCTAAATCCTGTGTATAATCGCTCGAAGAGGCCTCTTTTTTTGAATAAAAAACAGAATAATCCTAGGAGGTCTTACATGGCTAAGCAATTAGACGTATTTAAATGTGAAGTATGTGGAAATATTGTGGAACTATTGCATGTGGGTGGCGGAGAATTACACTGTTGTGGGCAGGCAATGACACATTTAGTGGAGAAAACAGCGGATCGTTCGACTGAGAAACATGTTCCTGTTATTGAAAAAGTAGATGGTGGCTATCAAGTAACAGTTGGTACAACACTCCATCCAATGACTGATGAACATTTTATCGAATGGATTGAACTAATCGCTGACGATAAGGTCTACAGAGCATTTTTAAAGCCTGGTATGCAGCCAACGGCATTCTTTGCCGTGACAGCAGACAATGTGTCGGCTAGAGAGTACTGCAATTTACACGGTAACTGGCAGTCATAGTGAAAGAAGGAGGCTTAAAGTGATTAAAGAACGTTTAAATGATGCAATAAACAAGCAGATTAATGCGGAATTGTACTCTGCATATTTATACCTGTCAATGGCAGCGTATTTTGAAAGTCAGAGTCTTCCAGGATTCGCCAACTGGATGCGCGTACAATTCGAAGAAGAGCAGTTCCACGCATTAAAGTTTTATGGCTACGTCAATGAGCGCAGCGGACGCGTGATTTTGGATGCTATCGATAAGCCTGAGACGGATTGGGAAAACATTGTAGCAGTCTTTGAAAATGTGTTGGCCCACGAAGAGCATGTCACGAGTTTAATCAATAACCTCATGACATTGGCAATCGAAGAACACGATTATGCCACAACTAATTTTCTTCAGTGGTTTGTTGGTGAGCAAGTTGAAGAAGAGGCCAATGTTCATTCACTCCTCGATCAACTTAAGCGAGTCAATGGTGAAGGTCATGCAATCCTAATGCTAGATCGTGAATTGGCAACAAGAGTGTTCACACCTCCTGTTGGAGAGTAGAAAGAATTGGATTACTAAAACACAAGAGATTTTTATATAAAAAGGAGATAACGCATGGCATCTATCAAAGGTACTAAATCAGAGCAAAATTTGTTAAAGGCATTTGCTGGTGAGTCTCAAGCGAGAAACCGTTATACAATGTTTGCTAAGCAAGCGCAAAAGGAAGGCTTCCATCAGATCTCTAAACTCTTTTTAGAAACAGCTGATAATGAGCGCGTGCATGCAGAGCGTTTCTTTAGCTTCTTAGAGGGCGGTGGTGTTGAGATTACTGCAATGTATCCAGCTGGAAAAGTTGGCACAACCCTCGAGAACTTAAAAGAAGCAGCTGCAGGCGAGAATGAAGAGTACACAGAACTTTATCCACACTTTGCAGCTGTTGCAAAAGAAGAAGGATTCCCTCAAGTCGCTGCAGCGTTCTTAATGATTGCAAAAGTCGAGAAGGAGCACGAACAGCGCTACCTTAAACTTGCTGAAAACATCGAAGCAGAGCTCGTATTTAAAAAAGAAGAGCAACAGCGTTGGAAATGCGATAAGTGCGGTTATGTTCACGAAGGCGAATCTGCACCAGAAACTTGCCCAGCATGTCTGCATCCAAAGAGTTACTTCGAAATCAAAGAGACAAACTATTAATAGAAACGGCGGTTAAATAACGCTCAAATGCCCATTGTATTGGTTAGAGGCATTTTAGCATAATCGCATTTATACGAGTGACGAATAAACCTTCATATTCTTTGAGGGTTTATTTTTTTATGCGCGCTACGGGCTTTTCATTGCGCTATACTTTTGATATGCTAGTATTAGATAATATTTAGATTGTCAAAATAATTGAGCAATACTTTGGAGGATTCTATGATTAATCAAGAGCGATTGTTAAAGCGTTTTTTAGAGTTGGTGCAGATCGACAGTGAAACAGGCAATGAAAAACCCGTTGCCGACTATATTGAGCCAATACTCAAGCAGATTGGTTTTGAAGTGTTTTACGACCAGGCAAATCTGAAGTTTCCCTCGAATACTGGGAACTTAATTGCAAGAAGGGGAAACACAGATACACCTGAGGCGCTTCTGTTCTCATCCCATATGGATACTGTAATGCCAGGCCTAGGCGTTAAACCTCAGGTGCGCGATGGCTACGTCTATAGCGATGGCACGACCATTTTAGGCGGAGACGACAAAGCGGGCATTGCGGCGATTATAGAGGCACTTGAATCTGCAAAAGATCAAAACTTAGACACCAAACCCATAGAAATCGTATTTTGTATCGCTGAAGAAGGTGGCCTTAATGGTTCAAAGTACTTAGACTACAGTTTAGTTAAAGCTAAGCGCGGTGTGGTTCTAGATAGCGGCGGGGCACCAGGCGAAGTAATACTAAGGGGCCCAGCACAAGACAAAATCAATGTGCGCATTAAGGGGAAGCCGGCTCATGCTGGTGTTTGTCCAGAAGAGGGCATTAGCGCCATTCAAATTGCCGCCTCTGCTATTAATCGCATGCAGCTTCTGAGAATTGACGAAGATACCACTGCAAATATTGGTACGATTGCAGGCGGCCAAGCTACGAATATTGTGTGCCCAGAGGTCTTAATTAAGGCTGAGGCCCGTTCGCAGGCCAATGACAAATTAGAAAAACAGACAAAACACATGGTGGCCTGCTTCGAGGCGGCTGCTTTGGAATTCGGTGCAGTGGCAGAGATTGAAGTGGAGCGCGCTTACGATGCATTCTCAGTGTCGGAGGATGCGAGCATTGTTCAAGATGTTACACAAGCGATGGCTGCACTTGGCATTGTTGCCCATTACGGCAGCACAGGTGGTGGCTCAGATACCAACAACTACAATCGCAATGGCATAGAGGCGGTTAACTTGGGTATTGGTATGGAGAAGGTACATACCTTAAACGAGCGCATTGCCCTTGTGAATTTAGAGCGCTCTGCTGACTTGGTGCTACAACTTATTAAGGGTTAGAGGTGAACATATGACCTACGAAAGACCAGGCGTAATCGCATTGTTGTATGCACATGTAAAGTCAGAGAGCCTTAGAAAGCACTGCTTTGCAGTGGAGGCAGGGATGTTGGGCTATGCGCGCTTTATTGGGCTCGATGATGCTGAGCGCAGTGAGTGGCAGGCCTGTGGGTTGCTGCACGACCTAGACTTTGAATCGCACCCAGAGACACACCCACATCAGGGCATAAAGTGGTTGACCGAAGCGGGTTACAGCGAGTATTTCACCAAGGCTGTATTGGGGCATGCACAAGACGATGCATCAGCACGCGAATCGACAATGGCAAAAGTACTTTTTGCTGTCGACGAGCTTTCGAGTTTTATTGTGGCGGTGGCATTAATGCGCCCCGAGGGTTTTGATGGACTTGGCGTAAAATCTGTTACTAAAAAACTCAAAGATAAAGCCTTTGCCCGAGCAGTTGATCGAGACGGTATTAAGCTAGGTGCTGAGGCGCTGTCGATGGAACTCTCGCAGTTGATTGAAATCGTAATAAACGGATTGATTGAGCAACAGGCGATCTTAAAAAATGAAGGCCTTTCGTTAATATAAGTTTATGATGACCTTTATGGGGAATACCTTATAAAGGTCTAATTTTTTTCTTGCATTCTGGACTGTATATTTTATAATGATTCTTGTATCTTTAATCATAGAAAGTGACTGTGAGGTGATCTTATTGAACAAACAGAAAGAAATGCCATTATTTGAAGCGCTAAAAGTTTACGATGAGCGTCAAGTGGTGCCCTTCGATGTACCAGGTCATAAACATGGTAAAGGGCTGAGTGTAATGGCGGAGTATTATGGAGAAAAAATGCTGGCTCTCGATGTGAATTCCATGCCATGCCTTGATAATCTCAGCAACCCTATTGGTGTTATTAAAGAAGCTGAAGATCTTGCAGCAGATGCATTTGGAGCAGACAGTGCATTTTTCTTAGTCAACGGGACATCGGCTGGTATACAGGCGATGATTATGACGGTGTGCGAACCGGGCGATAAAATTATCTTGCCTAGAAACTGCCATAAATCGGCCATTTCGGCTTTGATCTTATCGGGTGCAATTCCCATCTATGTCCAGCCTCAAATCGATGAGCGACTCGGCATTGCCATGGGTGTAGAGCTAGACGATATCAAGCAGACCATTATTGAAAACCCCGATGCAGCGGCGGTGTTCATTATAAATCCAACCTATTACGGTGCAGCGTCAGACCTTAAAGAGATTATTCGCTTTGCCCATCAATACAATATGCTCGTATTGGTCGATGAAGCACATGGTGCGCATTTTCATTTTCACCCAGATGTGCCAGCGTCTGCGATGAAGTTGGGCGCCGATATGAGTGCAGTGAGTCTACACAAGACTGGTGGTTCATTGACACAGAGTTCTATATTGCTTCTCAACGAAGAGCGCATCAATCATAAAAAAGTTCGTACAACGCTATCCCTTAATCAAACGACTTCTGCATCTTACCTGTTAATGGCTAGCCTAGATATCGCACGGCAGCAATTGGCAACTGAGGGCTTCGAACGCATTGATGAGATTTTAAAGCTCTGCGATAACGCACGCACAGAAATTAACAATATTCCGGGTCTTTATGCATTTGGCCCCGACCAAATTGGCGAAGCTGGCGTCTACGACTTCGACACCACAAAATTAGGTGTGCATGTTGCAAAACTTGGATTAACTGGCTTTGAAGTGTATGACTTGCTTTTCGAGAAGTACAACATTCAAATAGAAATGGCAGATATGTACAACATACTTGCCATAGTGAGCTTAGGTGATAACAGAGAAAGTCTGCAAACACTCGTTGCAGCCCTCGCCGATATCGCTACAAACCACGCCAATGCACAGCCACTAGACACAGTCACAGCAGTACTACACAACCCCTACGTCATTGTATCGCCACGAGACGCTTACTATGCAAAAAAACACGTAGTTAAATTAGAAGATGCCGTTGGTGAAATAAGCGGTGAATCAATAATGACTTATCCGCCAGGTATACCAGTGGTCACACCAGGTGAGCGTATTAGCAAAGAAATTGTGGCCCACATTATCGAGCTCAAGAAGCAGCCTTCACTCCTTCAGGGAACTGAAGATCCCTATGTCGATCAAATCAAAGTATTAGGTTACTAAAAGCGTTCCAGAGTGAAAATCAAATATTAAGGGACTTCCCCACGCGTATTTAACAATGTACGTGGGGAAGTCCCTTTAATTATGTCTGTGGAATTTGGATTAAAGTACTGGAATCAACCAAAACATCTAAATGATCTAAATAATCTCCGAAGAACAGAAGACTATCTCTATTGAGGGATTTAAGCCACCCTGCAAGAGCTAAGAGAATAGGCGCTGAGTTAGCATTGAAATCAACATTAAGTGCCTTTAAGAAACACCAATAGGAATCGTGGGTATAGAGTTCAAGAGTGCCAACGCGTTGCTGATTGAGGTGTATGTTTACATATTCGCAAATGTTGTGGGTATGCTTGAAGGCCTCGGCCTCTATGACAATCGCTTCTGTAGTCATAACACTGAAAGTATATGCATTTGCCCAATTAGCATTGACCATCTCTGGCTGAAACCTGTACAGAGATAAAAGGCGGTTGATAGTCACATTTAATGCATTGGCGGTCAATGAAAATGCTTGTGGCAAGAGGCGGTACCCCCAAAACCATATTGCATTGCCCTTGGCATTGCCGGTTACATCGACATAGGGTACGAAACCGCATTTAAGGGCTAGACCAGGGGACATGGTATTCGCTTGATTGATTTGAAGATAAGGTGTCTTCGCATGTGCAATTACTTTTTCGCAAAGGTCAATTGTAACATCGATGGCAATTCCCATGCCTCGATAAGCCTCTTTGGTATACATAATGCCCATTGAATTATCTTCGTGGACCAATACCCAAGAGACCAACTCATCACCATCGAAGTAGCCAGAGGATGGAAGTGTGTTTAAACTCTCAAGAATACGCAACTTACTTGTATCATCTTTATATGTATAGTAAGAATCTATTTCTTCTGCGAATTGAGGTGGAATTGTTTTCACGTCGCGCTTTTTTAAATGAAGAGGCACAGAGGTTGAGGGATAAAAGTATAAGTCGCAACGAGAGTCCCACTGCAGTGTAAAGTGAGGTTCAAGGTAATTTGCCACAAAGTTGGACAATCCAGAGAAACCATAGAAGTCCGATGCGAAGTAATCCCTTATGAGAAGGTCTAAAAAGGACTCTGATGTTGTATAAATATAGCAGAAATAACCTTTTCGAACCAATATCCCCGTGGGCTTTTGCAGATGGTCCGTCACAATTTCGAGATGCTCAGGCGAGGTGTTTTCGACAATACCGAGAATATTAAGGGTTTGAATAGGCTATGTTTAGAGGAGGGG
>CALFXQ010000188.1 GCA_937958285.1 uncultured Fusibacter sp.
CCAAAGTTTAAACAGGCTATAGAAGTTCTAAAGCCTAGAATGATTATTTCCGTCTTCCCAACTTGCGCCCAATTTGCTGCGCGTTACAAAAGAGATCGACAGGATGTAAAAACAATTACTGTACTCACCGATGTAGTCGACAGTTGGGAGTGGATTCATCCACTAACAGATATGTATTGTGTGCCTGCAGAATATGTTAAGCAAAGGCTAATCGAGAAAGAAATACCCTCTGAAAGAATCTTTATCACGGGCATACCAGTAAAAAAGGGTTTCATCCCAGCGATTGAAAATCAAGGGTTTCAGTATCCAATAGCAAAAGTGAACTTTAAGAGAAAACGCGTACTCATCCTTGGCTCTGCAATGGGAAAGTTTAGTCTTAAGCACAAAACAATTGATACGATGAGTCGTATGCCATACGATTTCACTGTGGTTGCCGGACAAGATACCGCGCTGTACGACAAATTGTATAGTATGCAATTGCCCGAAAACTTTACTCTCATTGGCTATACAGATGCCATCGCTCAATTGATGAAAGAATCCGATCTCATTATTACAAAGCCCGGCGGCGCAACGATCTTTGAGGCTATCGAAAGCAATTTACCGCTCTTAATCCAACCAACAAATGTGGGGCAAGAAGCGCGTAATCGTGAATTCGTAGAACGCTATGGCTTCGGCGACAGTTACTTAGATGCCGATGAACTTGTAAGAAAAATTGACGGTTTATTGGCTGATGAGGATTATTCAGAAGCAATAAAGCGCAATATGCGTACGTTTAAGGCGCAATCTCAATGGTCAACCGTGTTCACAACACTGGGGAAATGGTAAGGTGTTGAAACAGCGTGCCATCGGGCAAGGGAGTCGTTATGAAATTGAGAAACAGAAGCAATCCAAGCAAAGCACCTTGGTATAGAAATCGTATTTTTAATCTCGTTCTCGTGTTTGGCGTTGGTCTATTTACAGCTTGGTCGTTGATGCGCTCATCAGACCCACTGGTAATTTTTAACTTAGTAAAGAATTTAAATCCCATTTACATGGGCATGGCTATTATCAGCATGATCGCCTATGTGCTACTTGAAGCATTGATGATGCACCTACTGATTCTGATAAATAAGAAGAAAGCATCTGTTAGAATAGCATTTAAAAGTACTATTATTGGCCAATACTACTCCATGATTACGCCTTTTGCCTCGGGTGGACAGCCTATGCAGCTAATTTCAATGGTTGAAGATGGTGTAAGCACATCCCATGCCACGGCAATATTAGTCAATAAATTCTTGTATTTTCAGGTGGGTGTTACAATTTATGCGGTTGCCATGTCTCTTTTTTACTTATCGGATATCGCAGCTTTTATTGGGCAATCCTATGGTGTTTTAGGATTTGGCATGGCGGTAAATTTTATTGGACTGATAATACTTGCGCTCATGGTTTTAAAACCACGTGGTCTTAAGTTGATGTCCATGAAAATTACAAGGGGTATCCGCAGCGCGTTTTCTATCGAGCGAAAACATTCTGTGAAACAACGACGTTGGTTTAGAAAAATTGATGCCATCGCCACTTCTACACATGATTTGTTAAAAAATAGAACCTTGATGGGTAGAATGGTTATTCTAACGGCAATTCAGTTAACTGCATACTTTGGCATAACGTACTTTATTTATAGGGCATTTGGACTTTCAGGACAATCGTTCATGAAAATAGTCACTTTACAGGCAGTGTTGTATCTATCCATCTCTTTACTGCCGTCGCCGGGTAGTGCTGGTGTGGCGGAATCGGGCTTTAAATGGTTTTTCGGAGCATTGTTTACATCGGGATCTCTTTTAGGTGCAATGTTAGTTTGGCGTGGAATAAGTTACTACTTGAATTTGCTCTTTTCGGGAATTATCACTGTTTATTTCAATGTAAGAACCCTTCAAAACAATAAAAAAATACTTCAAAGCTCCTAAAGGCTGTGAAGTATTTTTTTTGAACTGTTTAAATGTGGATCCCTTTGCTATAATGTCTTGTATGGAGGCATTTATGGACCAAATAAAAAAATACAAAAAAGATTTGCCCACCCTGAGACTTTCGCTAGATGCGATTGACGAACAAATTGTTCAACATATCATTCAGCGTTTTAAGATATCGGAACAGATTGCACAAGTTAAGATGGAAATGTTCATTGAGACCGAAGACAAAAATCGTGAAGTAGAAGTGATTGAATCCGCAGTGGCATATGCGCTTTCACTATCGCACGAAACGGCTCATCTAGATGGGATTAGAAGCATTATGCCAGAAATTATTCGCGCATGCAAAGTGATACAAGAAAATCAAAGAGCGACAACAGAAAAAGTAAAAAAGGCCTAAGTGATTAGGCCTTTTAATATCAATAGTTTCTGTTCATAAAATGCTGACTTGTCTCTAAGACCTGATAATACATATCCATTGTCGATTGATCGGCATCGATTGTTTTTAAGAGACCAAGGTCCGAATAGAATTCGACAACGGGTATGGTGTTTTTCTCAAAGGCTTCTGCTTTCTTAGCGATAACTTCAGGTGTATCATCCATGCGTTTTGTGACTTCGGTGCCACATCTATCGCAATGAGCTCCATCTTTTGTTGGAAAATTCGTTGCATGATAGACGGCATGGCAGCTTGGGCAAATTCGTCGCCCTTCTAAGCGTTGCTTTCTATTCTCTTCGTCGATTTCAAAATAAAGTACTGCATCTATGCGTTGCCCATGATGTTCTAAATAGTCTTCGAGTGCCTTGGCTTGTGCGAGATTTCGTGGAAAACCATCCATCACGATGTCTTTGTGAGCATCTAAAAGATTCTTCACTAAGTCGAATGCAGTTTGGTCGTCGATAAAATTGCCTGAAAGCACTTTGTCTTTAACTGATTGCCCGAATTCGGTATTTTCATTGATGGCATCTCTAAGAATTTCACCGGTGGCAATAATTTCAAAGTTAAAAAACGACTTGAGTTTTCTTGCGATTGCGCCTTTGCCGGCTCCGGGTAATCCAAGTGTAATCAGCAGCATCTCGGCCTCCTATAGGGTAAACGAATTAGTGTACATATAACATATACCATGTTTAGAAGAAACTAACCAAAAAAAGAGGAATGCATGTTGAACGTGTCAAATTATCCTAGATTAAAGGCTTCAATACAAGATCTTGAAGTACAAATGAATGCGTTATTGATGCAAAACAAGAAGTTTCATGGGCTTGCAATAACAGATATTAGCGGCACTCTCTACCAGAATACATACATGGGATATGACCCACAAACACTTCATCCCCTATATTCGGTGACAAAGAGCATCACGGCATGGATGGCTCTTTTGGCTCTCGTAATGACGAATAACCAAGTAGACGCACGCGTAGTCGATATTGTGCCGCGGTTAGACTGGCAAGACCTGATTCTCATGAATCCAAATCTTAAGCAACTGACCATCAAGCACTTACTAAATATGCAGGGAGGCTTTGAGTGGTCTGAAGTTGAGAATTTTTACAATGAGAACAATCCGTTTCAGCTATTTTTAAAAGCTCAAGATCCACTTAAGATGCTCTTAAGTCAACGGATGACAAAAGGCCCTGGAGTTGAAACGGCTTATAATTCAGGCCTATCTCATTTACTTGGATTCTGTGTACAAGGCCTTACAGGGCAAACCCTTGAGCAGTTCACCTGCGATAATCTCTTTCATCCCCTGAATATTGTACATTACAACTGGGAAAGAGATGATTTAAATCATGTGTACGGCGGCCATGGACTACATTTGAGTTTAAACGATGTAACAAAAATTGCTCAAATGCTCGCTGGCCAAGGGGTGTATAATCATCAGACAATCCTTCCCAAATCTATAATCGCCAGACTCCAGAATATAGAGGTTCAAGACTTTAGAGGCTATATGGGATATGGAAATGGTATGTGGCACGTTTCCTGTGAAGGACATCATCTTATTAGTGCCTTTGGCCATAAAGGTCAAAGGTTGTATTGGTCTAAAGAAAGAGGTATTGTAATTACTTTTTTGGGCGATGTAAAACCAGAATTTGGTCGACAAGAACAGCTTTTGCGCATATTGCTAAGAAACACATTTATATAATGAACAGACCTCGCGTAATCAGACAAATATCTGATTGCGCGAGGTCTCTTTTACATAAGGCATCTTTGATCAATTTTTGTACCCAGCGATACGTCTGGCGAGGATTTCTAGGGACATATCTGTTGACAGTGTAAAGGAACCTGCTCTAAGTTTGTTTCCGAGTTTTAAGGTTTCTACCGTGCGATTAAAGGCGGAAATATCCTCTATAAGACCACTGCTCTTTAGGATTTTGGCGATTGCATCGCCAGTAGACCCTGCTGGAATGTCGATGGTGATGCGCTTTATGGGTGCGTTGGTTACAGGGATATTCGCTTTAGTCGGTTCTGGAACTGCATCTATTGAAGTACTAGGTGTTTCTTCTGTAGCCTCTTGTGCATCTTGTGACTGGGCATTGGTTACTGGCTCGGCAGTCATGGCAACTTCGGAGACCGTTGGCGCAGCTGTGACCGTTTGAGAATCGGCAATTTTTGGCGAAGACACTTGAGGTGCTTGAAAAAGTGCAAATGACAAGGGCATTGTCTCACTTAATTTCCAAGAGACAATAAAAAATATCGCAGCGACAATCACGAGTGAAATTAAGATGTCGCTTAAATCGAAGAGCAAATCTTTAATACGTTCCATGGCTAGCTCCTGTGTTGAGAATCGGTAAACTTCTAGGTCTATTTTATCACAAAACTCCTAAAGATGTGCCTTTGAAATACGCAAAAAAAAATGTTGGGTTGATTAAATTATTGGGCATAATTGTGGTAGAGCGATACGCTACTAGGGGAGAAGGAGTCTAAAATATGGAAAACACAGCAAAAGGTAAACCGAAGCAGAAAAAAAGCAAGAGCGGCGTTGGATTTAGTATTCGCGCGAAACTGAATTTAGCATTTTTCTTAGTCATTTTGGTATCGATTGCCGTACTCGGAGTAATTGTATTTTTTAACGTCTCTAAAGCAATGGAAGATAAGCTATTAAAGACGAGTACCCAGGCGTTAAACGAAACGGGCCGCTACATTGAGGCCTATATGAAAGGGTTCCAAGACATTGTAGTGCTGGTAAGTGAAAACGACAAACTTAAAAATGCCTCAAGAGAGAGCATGTCAGAGGTTGAGCCAGTCCTCGATGCAATCTTGTCAGCTAATCCATCTATTATAAATGCATATATTGGCGTTGCGGATAAAACCATGATTCTAAGACCGGCTCAGGATTTACCGCCGGATTTTGATCCTACAGGACGCCCATGGTATACAGATGCAGTTGCAAAAGATGGGTTTGCTTGGACAGCGCCTTATCAAGATACATCTTCAGGCGCATGGACAATCTCAGCAGCTATACCCGTAAAGAACAATGGACAAGTGGTGGGCGTATTTTCCATCGATTTGGGTCTAGTTGAGCTTGCAGAAAATATGGGCAAAATACAAATTGCCAATTATGGCTATCCAGTGCTTTTAACAGGCGATGGTACAACCATGACGCATGTTAATCCTGAATTAATTGGTCAAGTAACTCCTGTTCCAGAAATTCTCAATGCGGTGACCAACCGCGATGAAACACCAATTACGTATACCTTCGATGGCAAGACAAAATACGGCACATTTAATGCCCTCGACTCTCTTGACTGGGTAGTTTTAGCGGCATTAGATACCAAAGAAGTCACAGAGGATACCTATAAATTTCTTTACACCATTGCAATTGTAGGCGCAGGCACAATCATCTTAGCCTTCTTTGTAAGCTATCTCTTTTCAAAACAAATTTCATCGAATATCAATGTGCTCGTAATGGGTCTTGAAAGGATTAAAGATGGCGACCTGACAACGCGTATTCAAGTTAAGACGAGCGACGAGATTGGGCGTGTTGAGATGTACCTCAACGACACGGTGGCCAAGTTAAACGAGATGATGCACAAGATTCAGCGCATCGCTATCGATGTCACAGAATCCTCGCAGAATTTAGCGGCAACGGCAGAAGAGACTTCAGCATCTGCTGATGAAGTGGCAAAAACAGTAGAAGATATTGCAAAAGGTGCATCTGATCAAGCGAAAGATGCAGAAAATGGCGTTGTTATCGCTAAATCTCTCTCTAATAAGTTCAATGAGCTCAGCGAAAAGACCCATAATATGATTACATCAGCCGAAGAAGTAGTCGTTGCTAATAAAAGTGGTGTCAAGGCCATTAGCGAGCTAAAAGAAAAGACTCTCAAAAACGACGAAGCCAATAATCGCATTGAAAAGGTTATCGTGGAGCTCGATACAAAGGCTCAGTCCATCGAAGCCATTCTCGATAGTATTAGCGCGATTGCAGTTCAAACCAACTTGTTGGCACTCAATGCAAGTATAGAGGCAGCGCGGGCAGGTGAACACGGTCGAGGATTTGCAGTGGTAGCAGAAGAAATTCGAAAGCTTGCAGAAGAATCGTCAAAGGCCGCAGAAGAGGTTCGCGATATTGTAACGAATATTCAGAACGACTCAACGCGCACCGTGACGAGCATGAAAGATGTTAAACGCATCTCGATTGAACAATCCCAAGCGGTTGATGAAGTGAATCAACAGTTCTCGATGATTTCTAGCGCTATTAATGCCATCACAAATGAGATTAAAGGCATCAGCCAGAACGTAGATGCACTTAACGAAGATAAGGAACATATCGTTTCTGCAATCGAAAATATTTCAGCCGTTTCTGAAGAGACAGCTGCAGCATCAGAAGAAGTTAGTTCTTCGATGGACCAACAGACTTATGCCGTTGAAGAAGTGGCCAAAGCGGCAGAGCGCATGAACGAAATATCTGCAATGCTCAACGGAGAAGTAGGACGCTTTAAAGTCGATTGATCTTAAAAATCACAAAGGTGGACAACGTCCACCTTTGTTTACCTTTGCTTACTTTTGTTTACCCTAGAAGGACTGTTTATGGAAATTATTTTAATGCGTCATTACAAAGTGAATGTGCAGTTTGAAAAGCGTTATAATAGTATCACATTTGACTCGGCCTGCGATATGTATAATCAGGGCAATGTGATTCCTCAAAAGGCGCCCCAGCTACCCGATTATGTGGTTTATGCCTCTCCTATGTTGCGCGCGCGTCAGACGGCAAAATTGGCTTTTGGCATTGAACCTATAAATCTAGATGGGGTAGAAGAGGTAACCATGCGAAGCTTTATAGACACTCGGTGGCAATTCCCGAGGTGGGTTTGGGAATTGATGGGCCGCTTGCAGTGGCGCTTTCAATCGGAACGGCCTTTAGAGAAGCACATTCAAACGATGCAGAGGCTCGACAGAGCAATAGAGACGCTTGAGGCAACATCAAAGTCGAGTATTATCGTGATGCATGGGCTGGCGATGCGCTATATGGTCAAGGTGCTCCGCAGCAGAGGCTTTAGTGGGCCAACAATTATACACGCAAAAAATGGTGCGTGCTACCACTATAAAAAAGTTAAGTAGTAACTCTTGCAAAGTGAGGTATGTGATGCGCGTTGTACATCTTTATCACAGTGGTGTTTTAATTGAAACAGAGTCGATTCAAGTTTTTATTGATGTGATTAGCGACATTTCACATTGGATCGATTACAAGAAGACGATATACTTCTTTGTGACTCATGGTCACCACGATCATTGGGACAGCTCGATAGCCAAATATCAAGGGGATCAAGTTTACTATGTGATTTCCGACGATATACATGATTTTGGCCAACTAAGGGTATTAAGTGTGATGCCTAATCGCAAGTATTCAGTTGGACAATTAGAAGTCGAGACATTTGAATCGACGGATATGGGGGTATCATTGCTCATACACATCGAGAATTTTGTAGTGTTCCATGCGGGAGATTTGAATTGGTGGCATTGGGTGAATGACGATGAAGATAAGCAGGCAGAAGAGGCTCAGAATTATAAGCGCATCGTGAAACGCTTGCCACCGGAGCATCTAGATGTGGCTTTTATACCATGTGATTCAAGACTTGGTGAGGCGATGATGTGGGCGAGCGACTATTTTATGTCTGCAAAGTCCGTCGGTCATCTGATACCCATTCACTTTAGAGCGCATTTTGAAGTATCAGAACAGCTTTTCAAGCACTTTCACTCCGATGTGAGAGTTGTAAAAGTGACAGCGTGTGATGAAGTGGTATTAGAATTGTAGTGCGCAGCTGATAAGCTGTTTTATAATAAGTTTAACTTAAAAAAAGTGTTCCAAGGTTGCACAATTAAATGTGCATCTTGGAACACTTTGTTTTTTAGTAGATATTTGCTTATTTTACTTTGACAATCCAGCCCTCAGGAGCTTCAACATCGCCGTATTGTATGCCTGTAAGGAGGTCGTAGAGTTTACGTGTTGTAGGACCTACTTCTGTCTCAGAATGGAAAACCTTGAGTGTGTCTCCAACCAAGATGCCGCCAATTGGCGTAATAACAGCAGCAGTACCGCATGCACCAGCTTCCACAAACTCATCGAGTTTATCGACATAACAATCGCGTTCTTCAACCTTCATCCCCAAGTAGTGTTCAGCAACATGCATGAGCGAATACTTTGTAATTGACGGCAAAATTGAAGGTGAAAGGGGAGTCACAAAAGTATTGTCTTTTGTGATGCCAAAGAAATTAGCTGCGCCAACTTCTTCAATTTTTGTATGCGTAGCTGGATCTAAATATATACAATCCGCGTAGCCAACTTCTTTTGCTTTTTTGTTTGGCAAGAGACTACCTGCATAGTTTCCACCGACTTTTGCTGCGCCTGTGCCTTGTGGTGCTGCGCGGTCGAAATCGGCAATAAGGAAGTTTACAGGTGCAACACCGCTTTTAAAGTAAGGTCCTACTGGGCAACAGAATACTGAGAACATAAATTCTGGTGCAGTGCGGACGCCAAGATTGTCGCCAACGCCAATGAGATAAGGTCTTAAGTATAGTGATGCGCCTGTGCCATATGGTGGAACAAACTTTTCGTTTGCTTTAACCACTTGAATGCAGGCATCGATAAATTGCTCTTCTGAGATTTCGGCCATTAAAATGCGTCTGCAGCTAGCGTTCATGCGCTTAGCATTTTGATCGGGTCTAAATAACTGGATATCGCCATTTTTAGTGCGATAAGCTTTTAAACCTTCGAAACACTGCTGTCCATAGTGAATTGCAGTGGATGATTCAGAGATGACAATATTATTGTCGGTGACTAGCTCACCTTTGTTCCATGCGCCATCTTTCCATTTAGCAACATAACGGTAGTCGGTTTTGTAATAGGAAAAACTTAAACTTGACCAATCGATACTCATGCATTCCACCTCGTTTTCTATATAGAGTCCCTCACGCATTAAGTATAGCGTGCTCCCAGTAAATAATCAAATAAAAGATAATTCTGAAAAACCAGATGATATAGGCATTGCAACAGTGAAAACGATTGCCCGAACTAGATTCTGAGCACTGTTTGCCCGTGTTTAACTGGAAATTTAATTAGAAATTTTTTTGAGCCTTTTTTTTAGACATGGCCTAGAATGCCGTTGAACTTAGTGTGAGCCACTTGTCAAGGGGCATTAATTTTTTTAGTTTTTCGTCACATATTGTCACTGGAGCTTCGCTCTGATACAATATGTTGTGTTGGTATGAAATGTTTGCACAAAATATAGTTAACAGTTTAACTATTTTGAAAATTACATACTTTGTAGTCAGACTAGAAAGGGGTTAGAGACAAATGGTCAAAGTACTCAAGAGAAATGGTGGAAAAGTTGATTTTGATCCTTATAAAATAATGAACGCCATCGAAAAGGCAATGCTCGAAACAGACAAGGGCGTCGATTCTGAGCTCAGCGAAAGATTGGCGTATCAAATACAAGAAACGCTTGAATTGAGAAAAGAACCAGCAGAGGTCGATTTAATTCAGGATTTGGTAGAAGAATACCTGATGACCAGTGATCGACGCGATGTGGCCAAGATCTATATTATCTATAGAAATGAACAAGACAAAACTCGTGAGATTCGAAAAAAAGACGACCGCTTGTTGACAGATGATTTTATAAGTAAATACAAACACATGCAGTCGCCTATGGAGGCCCTAGGGAGCTTTGTCTACTATCGTACATATTCGCGATATCTTCCAGAAGAGAAGCGAAGAGAGTTTTGGTGGGAGACAGTCCGACGTTCAGTGGAGTATAACTGCAGCTTAGTACCTACAACGCGTTCAGAGGCAGAAGAGCTTTTCGACAACGTGTTTCACTTGAGACAGTTTTTATCTGGAAGAACCTTTTGGGTTGGTCAGACAGATGTAGCTAATTTCTATCCTATGGCGAATTACAATTGTGCATTTCAGGTGATTGACAGTTTCGAGGCCTTTAGAGATCTGTTTTATCTACTTATGATTGGTTCTGGCGTGGGCGTTCGCATTTTGCTCGAAGACGTTAAAACGCTACCAAAGATTAGAACAGATTACGAACTTATCCATAAAGATTATACGCCTACAGCAAAAAGAGAGAGAGAAGACAATACCTCTTTAAAATTCACATATAACAACACCGTGCGCATTACAGTAGGGGACTCAAAAGAAGGATGGGTTCAATCGCTCGATTTCTTCTTTAAACTACTCTACTCCAATGAATATCGCACGATAAAGACAATTATTGTGGATTACGATCACGTACGACCACACGGTGAGCGCCTCGAGACCTTTGGTGGCACAGCCTCTGGTCATGCATCACTTAAGAACATGTTCGAAAAGATCAATAAAGTGATTATTAAACGCGGCTTGTTGAGCGATCAAAAGAAAGTAAAACTCAAGTCTATCGATTGCTTAGATATCGCCAATATCATCGGTGAGAATGTGGTTGTTGGCGGTGTTAGAAGAACTGCAGAAATCGTTTTAGTAGATTCAGATGACGACGAATGCATCGATGCGAAGACAAATCTCTATAAGCAAATAGACGGTCAGTGGATTGTCGACAAAGATATTATTCACCGTCAAATGAGCAATAACTCCATCTACTATAATGAGAAACCGACCCGAGAGCGCTTGAAGTGGCAGATTGAAAAGATGCGTTATAGTGGTGAACCAGGTTGGGTTAATGCTGTTGCTGGTGAGAAAAGACGTCCAAACTTCAAAGGTGTTAACCCATGCGGTGAGATTCTTCTCGATAGCAAGGGCCTTTGCAATTTGACTACAATTAACGTGTTTGCTTTTGTGAGACAAGATAACACACTCGATGTGAATGGCTTGTTGAGAGCGCAAAGACTTTCTGCACGTGCAGGATATCGCATGACTTGTGTAGAGTTAGAAATGCCTTTATGGGACGCGACACAGCAGCGTGACAAACTATTGGGTTGCTCTTTAACGGGTTGGCAAGATATGGTTAATGCAGTGAACTTGACAAGACAAGATGAAGCGGACTTGCTCAAAAAAATGCGCGCTGTTGCAAGACACGAAGCGGATATTTACGCTTCAGAAATTGGTGAAAGCGCACCGCTTTTGGTCACTACAGTAAAACCTGAAGGCACACTTTCGCAGATGCCTACGGTATCATCGGGCGTTCACTATTCTCATTCGCCTTACTATATTCGACGTGTACGCATCAATTCACATGACCCGCTTTTAAAAGTGTGTGAAGAACTTGGGTATCCGGTGTTCCCCGAGGTCGGCCAAGATCCAGAAACCTGCAGAACAAAAGTGGTGGAATTCCCCGTTAAATCTCCGATTGGCCGTACAAAGTACGACGTGTCCGCTATCGAACAGCTCGAAAACTACAAACTTTTTATGGATAACTACGTAGATCACAACTGCTCAATCACGGTTCATGTGCGCGATCACGAATGGGATCTTGTCGAGGAATGGGTGTGGAATAACTGGGATGATTGTGTGGCCCTCTCGTTCTTATCACTAGAAGATAACTTCTATGAACTGCTTCCTTATGAGTCCATTACAGAAGAAGAATTTACGGCGCGACAAAAGGCGATGAAACCTTTTAGACCTTCACTTATTCAAAAATACGAAAAAATTGAAACGGTCTTTGATGTTGGCAGCGATGGCTGCGAAGCTGGTGTCTGCCCGATTCGCTAATTTAAAACAAGAAGGGGTGCAGTTGTATGCACCCCTTTAATTGTGGAAAAAACAATTATAAACATTTCGAGGGTTGAAGTATTGCATAAACCGCATTAAGATGGGTATAGATGAGTCAGTCAAGTGTGAGAAAGGAGGTTACGCCATGAGAAACATTTTTATCGCAGCACAAAACACAACAACTCAATATGATAAAACGCGTAACCTAGAGTCTGCAATACGTTCTATGGTTGCGTGATGGATACTTCACGCATTTTCGTATAACAACGTTAATGGACCGCGGAATATCCGCGGTTTTTTTGCGTGTATAGCAGCACTTTAGGTAGGAGGTAAACGATGAAACGCATGAAATTATTATGGCATTATTTAAAAGGACAGAGACTTACAATGTTACTCTCTGTGGTTGCAGTGGGTCTTTCCACATACTTTATGATACAAATTCCCTTTATTTTAAAGTTCGCAATTGACTCAGTAATAGGGAGTAAAGCGCCAGATTTGTCAAACTCAGGTGTGAACATCGCTTTGGCTGTATTTTCTCTCGAGACTTATCGCGCCAATATGTGGCTTATTGGTGTGCTCCTAGTGGTGATGACACTACTTCGGGGATTATTTCAACTACTAAAGGGGCATTACGCCGCTAAAGGATCAGAAAATGTGGCCAAGAGACTAAGAGAGCGCATGTTTCATCACATACAATCACTCTCTTATCAGTACCACGTAAAGGTAGAGACAGGCGACCTCATACAAAGGTGCACTTCAGATGTAGATACAATTAAACGTTTTATCGGTTCTCAAACCGTTGAAATTGGAGGGGTGGCATTTCTACTGAGCATGATCATATACTCTATGGTTAGAATGCATCCTGTTATGACACTGTTTTCTACAATGGCATTGCCTGTGGGCGCTGGATTTTCAATCTACTTCTTTAATCGCATCAATCAGGTATTCAAAGATGTAGATGAGCACGAAGGCAAGTTATCGACAATTATTCAAGAAAATCTATCGGGCGTACGCGTTGTACGCGCGTTCGGAAGACAATCATACGAACTTGAACGCTTTAATCTAAACAACGACCTGTACAGCGAAAAGATATTGAGACTCGTCAAAGAGTTTGCCAAATATTGGTCTTCTCAAGACCTTATCGTGCTCACACAGACTGGCATTATGATTTTCTCAGGTACATACTTCACCATTAGCGGCGACATGAGCCTGGGCACATTTGTGGCATTTACAACCTTAACCGGTTACATGCTTTGGCCAATACGCACCCTTGGGCGCGTGCTCAGCGAAATGTCAAAATCATTTGTAGCAGTCGATCGAATCGAAACAGTCCTAGCTGAGCAGAGTGAATTTGAAGGCGGGGGCGAAACGCCAAACCTCCAGGGCGACATCGTGATTAAAGATGTCTCGTTCTCCTATGAAGGCAGTGAACGCGAAGTGCTTAAGCACATTAACCTCAAAATAAAGGCCGGTGAAACGCTGGCGATATTAGGACCAACGGGTGCTGGTAAATCAACGCTTATACATCTGTTGGCCAGGTTCTATGAGCCCACACAAGGCAGCATTTCCATTGGGGATCACCCAATTCACACTGTAGAGAAGCATCATCTGAGAAAACATGTGGCAGTCGTTCTTCAAGAGCCATTTTTGTTTGCGAAGAACCTAACTGAAAACATCAGGATTGCAAGGCATACCGCTTCTCAGCTAGAAGTTGAGCAGGCAGCTCAAGTTGCTCAAATTCACGACAATATATTGACCTTCGACAAAGGCTACGATACCTTGGTTGGAGAAAAAGGCGTTTCGCTATCGGGTGGACAAAAGCAGCGCGTTGCAATTGCAAGAAAACTTGTCACAGATGCACCTGTGCTTATTTTTGACGATAGTTTGAGCGCTGTGGACACCGAGACCGATGCGGCAATCAGACAACGCTTAAAAGGACACAACCGGGGCTTGACGACGATTATTGTGTCGCATCGCATTTCAACCTTAAGCGAAGCGGATCACATAATCGTTATTGAAGATGGCGTGATTACTCAAGAAGGTAACCACGATCAGCTAATCGCTCAAGAAGGTTTGTATCAGAAGGTTTATGAAATCCAGGATGCAGGCATGATCCAGAAGATTTCTTAGGAGGCAGTATGGAACATTTAAAAGAGAATCAAGAAGATAAAAACGTAAAAGGCCTGTCGACAGAATTATGGCTTAAAGTGCTGCGGTACTTAAAGCCACTCAGAAAGAACTTGTTGCTAATTTGTGTGTTTATGCCGATTTTAGCGACAATTGATTCGGTCTTCCCATTGTTGACAGGTTATGCAATCGATAATTTTATCGCAAAAAAAACGCTAGAAAATATGCCCGCTTTTATAGTCGTTTATATGGCCTGTGTCGTTGGCCTAGCGGGTACCGTCTATTTATTTATCGCTCAGGGTGCAATTGTCGAGGCAGGCATACTAAAAATCCTACGCAAATTGGGCTTCGAAAAGCTGCAAAAGCTCTCCTTCTCATACTATGATAAAAATGCAGTGGGTTGGATGATTGCGCGGTTGACCTCGGATGTCAACCGCCTAGGGGAAATGCTGTGTTGGGGCTTAGTCGACATGTTTTGGGGCCTTTCGTACATGTTCGTCATATCGATCATTATGCTGATTTTAAACTGGAAACTTGCGCTTGTTACCCTTGTGGTGGTGCCCATTTTAGCAATTCTTTCGCTTTTTTTTCAAAAGCGCATCTTGCATACATCTCGTTTAGTGCGCAAAATCAATTCAAAACTCACAGGTGCTTTTAATGAAGGCATTACAGGTGTAAAGGCAACCAAATCTCTTGTGGCAGAAGAGCTGCAATTTAACGATTTTACAAAGCTAACAGGTGAGATGAAACGCAGCTCATATAAATCTGCTATCTATGCAGCAGTGTATTTGCCAATTGTTTTAACATTGGGAAGCATAGGCATGGCGCTTGTCGTTTATTACGGTGGGGTCCAAGTTCGATTTGGAGATCTTTCCTTTGGCGAGCTAGTGGTATTTATAAACTATGCGGTTCAGTTCTACGAGCCCGTCAGAGAGGTTGCGCGCGTTTATACGGAACTTCAAATGGCTCAGGCATCTGCAGAGCGCATTATGGGTCTCGTTGAAACACCCCTGGAGATTCAAGATTCACCAGAAGTAGAGGCGATCTATGGCACTACATTTGAACCCAAAGTTGAGAATTGGGATGCATTCAAAGGTGAGATTGCCTTTGAACATGTAGCTTTTCAATATGTAGAGGGTGAACCCGTACTTAAAGACTTCAACCTAAGTGTTAAACCAGGTGAAAAAGTCGCCTTAGTCGGCGAGACAGGATCTGGAAAGAGCACGGTAGTCAATTTGGCATGTCGTTTCTACGAGCCTACTAATGGTCGGATTCTATTAGATGGAAAAGATTATAAATCCAAATCCCAGCTATGGCTTCAGGACAAGATTGGATATGTGCTGCAAGCGCCTCATTTGTTTAGTGGTACCATCAGAGATAATATCCGTTATGGCAAACTCGATGCGACTGATTTGGAGATCGAAGCGGCTGCAAAGCTTACCAATGCACATAGTTTTATTCTAAAGCTCGATCAAGGTTACGATACCCAAGTTGGTGAGGGCGGCGCAATGCTTTCAACGGGAGAGAAGCAGTTAATCTCATTTGCGCGCGCGGTCATAAAGAATCCAAAGCTCTTTATTCTTGATGAAGCGACATCTTCGATTGATACTGAGACGGAACAGATGATTCAGCAGGCCATCGACAATGTTTTAAGAGATCGAACAGCATTTATAATCGCCCATCGCCTATCGACCATCAGAAGTGCAGACAAAATTGTAGTTATGCGAAAAGGTGAGATTGTCGAACAGGGTACCCATCGTCAGTTAATGGCGCTTAGAGGCTATTATTACAAGCTATACACGCATCAGTTTATTGAAGATGAAGAGAACCATTTGCTTAAAAATGTCACTTAAAGGCCAGCTTCTTATATGGATTCTTATATAAATGTAACTAATGAAAGTGTTGAAAAGGAGCAAAAGATGAGAACAGAGAACCACTATAGAGTTAGGCTAGTAGAAATAACCGCAGAAAATCTGGGTGATGTATGCCAACTGAGCAACACCTTGTCTGATAGTCAAAAGAACTGTGTTGCAAGTAATGCGTACTCCATTGCTCAGGCACATTATTATCCTGAAAAAGCCTGGTTTAGAGGCATTTACTTAAATGATCAAGAGACACCCATCGGGTTTATTATGCTGGATACAGTTGCAGATGATGTACCGGGCGAAACAGAACCTTGTCTTTTCTTATGGCGTTTCATGATAAGGAAAGATTTTCAAAACAAAGGCTATGGCAAAGAAGCCCTTGACATTGTCGCCGAGAAATTTAAGGCGGAGGGTAAAAAGGTGTTTTATACCTCTTGTGTTGTGGATGAAGCAGAAGGTCCATACCCGTTTTACTTGCGCTATGGATTTATTGACACAGGGATGCAAGAAGATGGGGAGCAAATTTTAAAAATGATGCTAAAGTGAGGTGAGTAGGCCCTATGTATCAGTATGTGTTATTTGATTTAGACGATACATTCGGCGAAGACCGCATCTGTAGCTACTGAAAAAGCTCTTATGCCAAAGATGAATAGGGGTAGTAATAAAAAAAACAGCAGATTTTATAACCACTTGGTTGCCACCAATCGAGAATGGGTATCAAGCTAACATAACAGGCTAGGAGGCTCATTATGATGTATGATGTAATAATTGTCGGTGGTGGTTCAGGTGGTTATGCTGCAGCAATTCGCGCGGCCCAGCTGAAACTAAAAGTTGCAGTGGTCGAAAAAGACAGCCTCGGCGGTGCGTGTCTAAATTGGGGTTGCATTCCCACAAAGACGCTATACCGCAATGCCGAGTTGTTCAATCTGGTGAAACAGGCACATCGCTTTGGTATTAATATCGAAGGGTATACCATCGATACAAGTGTTATTCAGCAGCGAAAATCAGAAGTAATACGCAGGCTTCATGACGACATTAATCGCATGATTACCAAATATCAAATTCCGTTGTACAAGGGCTGGGGCACATTCTTAGATGACCACACCATAGAAGTCGCCTTAGAAGATGGACGAAAAAAGCAAATTACCGCTTCGCATGTGATTATCGCCACTGGTTCGGTACCTGTTGTACCGCCGTTAGAGGGTGTTAACTTGGACGGCGTCTACACAAGCAATGAAATGCTTTTATTCCACGAAATTCCAAAAGAGCTAGTCGTGGTAGGTGCAGGTGTAGTTGGTATGGAATTCGCGTGTATTTTTCAAGCCTTTGGCAGTAAAGTCAAGGTGATTTCAACTACAGATCGCATCCTTGCAAGGCTAGATGAAGATATTACAAAGGCATTGAGTAAGCATTTTATTAG
The DNA here is from genome assembly GCA_937958285.1 of uncultured Fusibacter sp. Lineage (GTDB taxonomy): Bacteria > Bacillota > Clostridia > Peptostreptococcales > Acidaminobacteraceae > QQWI01. The sequence continues at coordinate 17,495 of CALFXQ010000188.1, forward strand.
CAATGGCGGCGAAATTATCGGCGGCGTCAGGGCAGAAAAATTCACCTATGATTCGGAATCCGATCAATATGAGGCATGGGTAAATGACGGCAACAAGTCTTATTCTGTATCGGGAGATATTGTACTTCTTTCAATTGGAAGAAAGCCGTTTATGGAGCAGTTGGGCCTAGAGGGGCTAGAGTTAAAAATGGACCGTGGGACTTTGGTCATCGACGAGCAGTGCCGTACTTCCAAGCCCCATATCTTTGCAATTGGTGATGTCAATCGAAAAGAAATGCTGGCGTATACCGCTGCGAATCAAGGTATACGCGCTGTTGAATTGATCGCTGGTGGTGAGGAAAAACCTTACGATAAGTTGTTTGCATCGTGTATCTTTGTGTTTCCTGAACTGGCTTTTGTGGGTTTAACAGAAGGCGATTGCGTCGAAAAGGGCATTCCTTACCGGGTATCAAAATCCTATTTCGAGGTGAATGGAAAAGCCTTAGCCCTAGATCAATCTCAGGGGTTCGTAAAAGTGATTTGCGATGAACACGAGAAGATTTTAGGTGTGCATATTCTGGGGCCTCATGCGACTGACTTGATTCACGAGGCAGTACTGGCGCTTCAATACGATATGACGGTGCAGCATATTATCAATACAATCCACGCGCATCCAACGTTATCTGAGGCATTTAGAGAAGCAGTATTGGGACTTAGAGATGCCTCGTTGACTACCATAACCGGATAAGTTAACTCAAAGAATCACAAAAGCAACACAAGGGGAGTGAACGAATGTTCACTCTTTTTTTATTAGAATTGAATTAATATAATCAATTCTCTAATGAATTTTATCGAATTTGTGGTAAGTTATAGTTAGAATATTTAAGGAGGGT
>CALFXQ010000189.1 GCA_937958285.1 uncultured Fusibacter sp.
AGTATGGCGTAACATCCTTCTTGGCCACCACTGTGACAGATGCGATAGATGTCATTAAAGCGGCTCTGGAAAATGTAAGACAGCAACGTGCTAGCGTCAGTGGTGCCAAGTGTCAAGGCGTGCATTTAGAAGGCCCTTTTATCAATCAAAAGATGAAAGGTGCCCACAACGAAGGGTATATTATCCCGCCAGATGTTACCCTATTCGAGTCGGATGCAGATGTGATTAAATTGGTGACCTATGCGCCAGAGCTCGACCTAGAAGATCAGATGATCGATTGGTCGAAGCGCACTGGTGTGCGGCTTTCTCTCGGACATTCCAATGCCACCTACAAACAGGCCATGTCGGCCTTTAAAAAAGGTGTGCATTCGGTGACCCACGTGTTTAATGCCATGCGGGGGTTACATCATCGCGAGCCAGGTGTGGTGGGAGCCATCCTAAACAGCGACGTGTACACTGAGTTGATCGCCGATACGATTCATGTGAATCCCGCGTTATTTCAGACTTTGTATAAGCACAAGGGCCCAAAGCGCTTGATGCTTGTAACAGACTGCATGCGTGCTGGTGGGTTAAAACCTGGCGAATATATGCTGGGAACCTTAAAGGTAGTGGTGGATCACGAAAAGGCCACCCTGCTAGACGGCACATTAGCGGGTTCAATTTTGACCATGAACCATGCGTTAAAGCACTTTGCGAGCGAAAGCGCAGAACCGATTGAAGCCATATCGTCCATGGTTGGCGAGAACCAGGCTGCTATGCTGGGCATTGCAGATATTGGCGCGTTAAAACCAGGCTTCTGGGCAGATATGTGCATTATAAACAACAAGTTCGAAGTGCTACAAACCTATGTCAATGGAGAACCTAAGCTTTAAACAATCAGTTAGGAGAAGTCACATGCGCGTAATTATTGCCAACGATTATAAAGACTTAAGCCGTAAGGCCGCGGCTATAATGGCCAATCAGTTGTGGATTAAACCAGACTCTGTGATGGGTCTGGCTACAGGGTCTACACCAGTTGCCACATACGAGGAGCTCATTAGGCACCATAAAGAAGAGGGCCTGAGCTTTAGCAAGATGGTGGCCTTTAACTTAGATGAATACTACGGCTTAAGCCCTGAGCACGACCAAAGCTATGCTTACTTTATGAACGACAATCTCTTTAAGCACGTAGATGTGAATCGCGATTTGCTACATATTCCCAGCGGCCAAGCTGAGGATATTCAGGTGGAGTGCGACGCCTACGAGGCGCAGATTAAAGCAGCTGGTGGGGTAGACCTTCAGCTTCTGGGCATCGGCCGCAACGGCCACATTGGCTTTAACGAACCCGACCTAAAGTTCGAAGCCAAGACCCATTTGGTAAAACTCGATCAAGATACCATTGATGCCAATGCCAGATTCTTCGACAGCGCAGACCTTGTGCCAAGAGAGGCCATTAGCATGGGCATTAAAACCATTATGCACGCCAGAAAAATTCTCTTGCTAGCCAGCGGAACTTCTAAGCAAGATGCGGTGTACGATATGATGTTTGGCCTTATTCGTCCAGAAATGCCCGCGTCGGTGCTTCAGCTGCACCCAAATGTCATCGTCATTATTGACAAAGATGCAGCCGTAAAAATTATGGATAAACTTGACGAAGTGTATTGATTTTTAGTGATGACTAATACTGTACAAAAAGCTCTCATTTACAGTTCTTGAGTGAACTGTAAATGAGAGCTTTTCTTGATTTATCGCCTACTTTTTTGGGTAACGATAGGGTACCAATTTGCCTAAAGAGGTATTCATATGATAGATGGCGATTATAACAAACAGATATTAAAGAAAATCGAAAAAAGTATTTATGGTCTGTTGCCTGTAGGTTCTTTAATTGCTATTATCGGCGTTTTCA
>CALFXQ010000190.1 GCA_937958285.1 uncultured Fusibacter sp.
ATTGACCTTTGCCCGGTAATACTGAGATATGGTTGTTGGGGCATTAAAAATTGTCGTAATCAAATACGACCTTATATTGCGAACATCCGATGGATTCTCCTTTAGAGCGTCAATAATATAATCAATGTGCATGGACGTGATTTCCATAAATCGTTCTCTGACAATACCGATAGGCAAAGAGATGCCATTGACCTTTATGGTGGCATCATCAGGCATGATACACACATCCACCATGATATCGATGATATTTCCAACATCTTCATTATTCATACGATTCTGCTGATAGGTGAGCTCGTATTCAAGGTTGTCTTTGATAGTCCTTTCATAGTTTTGTCTATTTTTAATTCTATCCTTCCCATCTGTCTCAAAGATATGATTAGATTGGATATGATTTAAGTCAGTATTACTAAAATCAGTATGAATAAGATTAGTATTATTACAGTCTAGTTTTGAGACTTCTAGAAGTTCATTTTTCGTACTTCTAGAAGTCTGATTTTTAGACCCCTTGAATTCTGATTTTTGGACTTCTTGAATTCTATTTTTCATACTTCCAGAAGTATGATTTTTAGACTTCTGGAAGTCTTCTGTGTTTTCAACAGGTTCAACTTTTCTTAAGATGAAATTCTTCACATAAATGATATTGGGTTTACCTAAACCTTGTCTTTTTTTCTCAATAAGGCCGATGCCCTTTTGATCATCAAGCTCTGCCATCATATTGACTGCCTTTTGTCTTGAACAGTTGAGACTTGCTTGAATTTCTTCAATGGTGAAAATAATAAAAACTCGATTCTCATGATCTAGCCAACCATTCATACGGGAAAGCCCCATCCGATCAAGAAGCATGCCGTATAAGACCTTCGATTCGGCTGATAGATCAGAAAATTGCTCGTCAGTGAATAGTACTTTGGGAATCCGAAAAAAAGAAAATTGTTCCGACTCGTTTCCATAATAATAGTCTAAATTCAGACTCCGCATTTTTCATCACCCCTTTTGATCTGCAAAATATTTTTTTAGTGCCAATTCAATAATGGACTCAATGATGTTCTTACTGGAGGTTGTATCAAAGTATTTACTGATAATCTCCGTTGATACTTTTATGCTTTGATAATCTTTTTTAACAATTGCACCTTTTTCTTTATTGATTAGAAATTTACTGATTTCATTTTCATTCAATGACCCTGCATGGTGCATTTCTTTAAGAATTTTAGCGTCTTTCAAACTCATTTTGATGGCCATATCTGCACATTCTTTATGCAAATGACCTTGGAGCTGCTTAGGGATAAACGATAACTCTACACCAGCCATTAAAGCTATGGAGTCGTTATCCACTTCAAGTTTCCAAGGCTCTGTTAACTGATTGATGCGAAGCAGCCTGGCTATTGTTCTGCCTGATAGTCCATACTCTCTAGCAAGCCTTCCACGACTATCGATTTCACACTCTTCTGTTCCTGGTAACTCACCATTTTCAAGGGCTTTCAGCTCACTTATAATATCTGTTCGTTTGCCCTGGTTTGCTACTTTCTCGTACTGTAATTCTAAGACAACGGCCTTTTCGGATGGATATAAATCGCTAAAGGATCTTTGCATTAGGTTGGTTTCAATCACATAGATATAGGCATCTTCATCTGATAAATCCTCTTTGATAAAGGCTGGTATCATCTCAAAACCTGCAAGTCTTGCAGCATTCATTCTATTGTGTCCAGCAAGCATCTCATACTTGCCTGTTGACGTCGTTCGTATGATAACAGGATTAAGTATGCCATTCCTAGTGATGCTCTCTACCATATCTTCAAGGCGCTTACCCTCATAAAGGTGAAAAGGGTGGTCCGCGAATTCGATGATATTCTCAATTTTCACTTCTGCAATTTGGTGCTCGGTTTTACCATCGGTCAGAAAATCAATGGCATCCACAATCTTTCTTCTTGGGCTATCTTTCTTCATAAGCCAGCATCTCCTTTGCAAAATCAAAATAAGCAATTCCAGCCTTTGAAGTCGGTGAATATTCAGCGATGCTCTTACTGTAGTAAATGGCTTCCCCCACCTTCACAGTCATGGGTATATGGGTCTCAAATATGTTAACAACGCCATCGTAGGCATCGCTCATTTGCTCTGATAAGACCTTCGAAAGATTGGTTCTTGAATCGCACATGGTCAGCAAAATACCTTTAATCGATAGCCTGGAGTTGATTCTCTTTTGAATCTTTTTAGTAGTTTTTAAGAAATCTTGTAGTCCCATCATGGCAAGGAGCTGAGGATTAACCGTGATGATAACACTATCCGCTGCACTGAGTGCATTAATGGTCAGGGAGCCTAGTGATGGCGATGTATCGATGATGATATAATCATAATCCGCTTTTAAAGGTTCAAGGATTTCAAACAAAATGCGCTCACTGCCCATTTCAAGTCTTAGATTTGCATCAACCACAGACAAATAAATACTCGAGGGGATTAAATCAATGCCATTATTTGAAAGGATGTACTTAGACTTATCAGGGATATCCTCTTCATTCATTTTAGCAATCATCAAATGGGCAATGTTTGTTTCGATGGCGTTGGGTTCCTCTATGCCAAAGCAAGTTGTTAAATTGGCCTGCCCATCAAAATCGATCATCAATACTTTCTTGCCAAGCTTCATCAGTGAATAGGCTAAATTTAGTGAAGTTGTTGTTTTCGCTACGCCACCTTTTTGATTTGCTATTGCGATAATCTCTGCCATTTTGGTTCCTCCATTTTATTGCATAGAAAAAGGGACACTTGTAATAAGCATCCCCAAATATCTTGACTATATTATTCATTTTCATCTATAAATTGCTTTGTGTACCCTACATCCAGGTAGACACCAGCCGAAACACTCATGCGATCAACAAGACGTTTTTCTCTTGAAAAATCAGGTTTCACTTCAAAGGTCCAAAACTTAACAAAGTGAGTGAATTCAACGATTTCTACATAGATTTCCTTTGTAGACAAACAATCGCTTCCACATGCCCAGTATGAGGGAACATATCTACAGGGGTGACGGATACTAGTTGATAACCGCTAGTGGCCAGGTGTTTTAGGTCGCGGGCTAATGTGCTGGGCTTACAGCTCACATACACTATGCGGTCGGGCTGCATAGCGATAATGGCGTCGAGGACAGCGGGGTCTGCGCCTTTTCTTGGGGGATCTAGAACCACCACCTCGGCACGCGGATGGGATGCGAGCCATTCAGGAATCACCACTTCTGCTGGACCCAAGACAAACTGGGCATTCGATATGCCGTTTCGCGCAGCATTTGCAATGGCATTTTCTACGGCATTGGGGTGCAGCTCATTGCCGTACACGGCTTTAGCATACTTGGCTAAGTTCAGGGTAATGGTGCCAGCGCCAGAGTAAATATCCCATACCGTTTCAGTGCCCGTTAAGGCGCAGGCATCGAGGGCCTCTTGGTATAGAGCCCTGGTTTGTTCCGAGTTTACCTGAAAGAATGCGGGCATTGCCAGTTCGAAGTGCAAATCGCCAATGGTGTCTTGCAGGGTACTCTCGCCGTAGAGGGTTTTACAGTAATCGCCCATAACCGTTGTGCCGCGCTTGGTTTGGCGGTTGAGCTGAATGCTCTTTACCAGGGGCACGGCTGCTAAGAGGCGAGCAATCAGATCGTCTGTGGCGGGAATTTCGAGGCCGTTGATTACCAGGCCCACCATCACTTCACCTGCTTGATTGCTGCGCACAAAGAGATGGCGCAGCAGCCCTGTGTGATTTTGAGGCTGATACACTGAAATGCGGTGCGCATTGGCCCATTCTTTAACTGCGCCGAGCACTGCGCCACTGTCGCCTTGTTGAATCATGCAAGCCTCAATAGGCACCACAATATGAGAATCGGATTGATAAAACCCCAAAATAACTTGCTCTTTACCGCGCGCATCTTTAGCTAATCCAAAAGGGTAGAGTGCTTTGTTGCGATAGTGGTAGGGGAATGTCATGCCAATAATCGGTTTTAGGGGCACCTGCTCGAACCCTCCAATCCGTTCAAGAGCATCTTTTACCTGCTTTTCCTTGTACGATAGCTGTACATCGTAGTCCATTGCTTGCAACGTGCAGCCACCGCACGTTTCTGTATAGGGACATGGAGGCTTGATGCGATGGGACGATGGTTGATCGATAGAAACGAGTTTGCCTATGGCGTAATTGCGCTTGATTTGCTTAAGTCTTGCGGTTACTGTATCGCCAGGAAGAGCGCCTGCCACAAAGATGACTCGATTGTTGTGACGGCCTATGCCTGCCCCTTCATCGGAGATATCTTCAATCGTCAATTGCAATGTATTGTGTTCTAATACTTTCTTTTCACTGATTCTAGACATTGTACCTTCCTTGCGCCTTGCGCTTTGTTTTGTTTTTGCATATAATAAAAAAAGATAAAACCGCGCAAATGCGGCCTTGGAGGAGACCTATGAAACGACTCATGAATATTTTGATGCTCGTTATCTTAATATATACCGTATCGGTAATGCCCATTAATACCGCCGTCTTTGGCATCGATTTTTCGAGGGTCTTTGCCCCTGAAGATCCACTAGATACCACTCTTGGCGAAAACAATCTTCAATTGGCCTTCACCCCTGTTAATCCCGGAGATTTGCGTATCTCGCCTAAATCCTATCAGGTGCATCTAGACAGCTCAAAACCACTTACAGATGCCACTTTAAAGAAAGATCTCAAGCTCACGCTGAGTCTTACAGATACCCTTGGCCATATGGCGACCTTTACCGAAAAAGAAATCGCCTTCGACATTAAGCAATCAGAAGAGCGCTATACACTCAGCCTCCACATCGACCAACCCACCCTTGGCACCGCCTTCGACAACTATCAGGCAAAAATTACGATCTCCCTTGGCAACGAAACCTTCGAAGACAGTTTTCCTATTCTGTATGTAAACGAAGGGATTCAACCCAATGGTACATCGGCCAAAACCAGTGGCAAACAACTCGCACCGTACTTCTATACCGATAGCACAGGCAACCACAGCATTCCAATATTTGTTGCCACACAGCCAGGCAACAATCCCTACCGACGCATGATCAACACCTTGAATCAGGCGCCTCAGGTACCCTACTTATCTGGTAACCCAGCTTTTCCTCCAGTCAAGCACATCTGGTACTCTGCAGGACTGTTAGAGCTAAGACTAAACAGCGCGGTGCTCGAGGCCTATGGCGACCCAAAGGTGGCCCAGGCTGCACTTAACAACGTAATCAATACCGCACGCTACTTCTCCCGCGACACGGTGATCAACAAAGTGCGCTTAACCATAGATGGCGCACAAACGAGCAAGGCCTTTGGCGGATTATCTCTTAGCCAAGAGTATTTGGTAGATCGTTCACCCCAGAGCTTTATTCCACTTATCGCAGATAATACCATGCTTTGGCTGCCACTCAATACCACATCATCCGACAATATTACCGAGACCGTCCAGCGGTTAGTGGCCGGACTTCAAAAGCCACACACCCTTATCGACGACCCACGCGCTGCGGCTTTGTTCCCAGAATCCGTTCAAGTAAAACAGGCGACGCTGGTAAACAATCGCCTGAGAGTGACCTTTAGTTCCAATATTGTCTCTGAACTCGGAGACCGCCCTGAGCTTATTCGCACGATACTAGAGGGCCTTTCTCTGAGCCTTAGCACCATCCCAGAAGTACAGGGTATCGAACTGTATGCCGACGGCTCTAAGCTCACTAACCTAGGCAGTGTGCAACTACCAGAGGTATTAAACCGTCCCGACTACTTCAATGTTTTAAAGTGACCATCTACGCGCACGAGCATCTCTCTAATCGACAAATCATAAGGGCATTTTGTCTCGCAAATACCGCAAGCCACACAATCGTCAGCGTGCTTAGCCAGCGCACCATAGCGCATGGTAGCCCACTCCTTTAAATCGTATCGCGTCAGGTAGCCCTCCAGTGTAAACATGGAGGGTATATCTATGCCCTCAGGACAAGGACCGCAGTAGCCGCAACGTCTACAGAAAAGATTGCCCAGCGTGTCTTGCAGTTCTTTTATTAAGGCCCAGTCTTCTTCTTGCAATGGGTCTATTGCCTTCATCGCCATCGCATTGTCACGCACTTGTTGTACCGTGTCCATTCCAGGAATTGCCACGGTAATATGAGGATTTTCAGAGATAAAGCGTAGGGCTAAATTTGGTCTATCAATCGCCCCACCGGCCAATGGTTTCATCACCAAAATGCCAATATTGAGTTGATGCGCTCGCTCAAAGACCTCGAGCCCCTGAGTTTCCACAAGGTTAAAGGGGAACTGAATGGTTTCCCAAAGTCCCGATTCAATGGCATGGGCCAGAACATCCTTGTTGTGAGCCGTTATGCCAATGTGGCCTATCTTTCCCTGCGACTTTGCCTCTAGCAGCGCTTCGTAAGCACCACCAGCACCCGTAATCTGAGCATACTGCTCTAAATCTTTCACAAAATGGCACTGATATAAATCGATATGGTCAACATGCAAAAGCGATAAGCTCGTTTGAATGTCTTTTTCCATAGTAACAGCATCTTTGGCCACTGATTTCGTGGCAATCGTCCACTGTGCACGTGTTCCCAGTGTCTTTAATGCCTCGCCCACCAAGGCTTCCGAAGCACCATAGCCACGAGCCGTGTCGATAAAATTCACACCCTCATGTTGACAGGCCTCTAAAATAGCAACTGCTTCTTCTGGCGTACAGCGCTGAAGGGGAATGCCACCAATGCCCAATAGACTTGAGTTTATACCGGTTTTTCCTAAAGCGCGCATTGGCATCGCTTGACGATGGCTTACTGACATGAAAAGGCCTCCAAAAGTTTGTAGAATTCTAAATTGACTTTCTTTACATTGATGGGTTTTAAATTGCTATCTACAATGGCGTGCGTTGTGCTTCCTTCAACCAGTAAAACGATGTTTTCATCTGGAATATCGCACTGCACATCGCTATCTATTTGCTTAAAAATACGGTAGTTGAGTCTCAACCGAGCACCTTTAAACATGCTGACCTGTGTTTCTATCCAAAGCACATCATCGTACCGCGCAGGACTGGTAAAACTGCACTCACAGTGGGTAACAGGCAGCATAAACCCTTCGCTTTCGAAGCGCTTATAGCTGTACCCCAAGGCGCGAAAAGTAGACGAGCGCCCAACTTCAAAAAACCGAAAATAATTGCTGTGGTAAACAACGCCCATTGCATCTGTTTCTCCATAGCGCACTCTTAGTTGTGTCCATTGTTTA
>CALFXQ010000191.1 GCA_937958285.1 uncultured Fusibacter sp.
AGCGACCCAGCTCAGAGTAAATGGCCACATCGTACATATTGTTTGCATGTAGTACTTCTTCATATGCGCGTTTCACTTGCGAACCAATCCGAGCAATATCAGCAGGTATCTCTTCAGGTTTATAAGGTATCCCTATCCCACCTGATAAATTCACAAAACTCACCTCTATACCCGTTATGTCCTTGAGCCTTACAGCCGTCTCAAAGAGAAACCTCGCCAATCTAGGATAATAGTCGTGAACGTTAGTATTGCTCGCCAATAAAGCGTGAATGCCAAACCGCTCTACACCTTTGGCCTTCATGCGCACAAAAGCCTCCACCAGCTGATCAAATGTAAATCCATATTTCGCCTCGCGAGGGGTATCGAAAATGGCCCCCTGAATCACAAAGGCATCTCCTGGGTTAAATCTGCAACTTATGGTCTTAGGTAGCCCCACCAAGCCCTCCAAAACCTCAATATGGCTAAAATCATCGAGATTGATCAAGGCGCCTATTTTGTCGGCCAAGATAAAATCTTCCTGAGGTGTCACATTCGATGAAAACATCACCTCTTCACCAGACACGCCGAGGGCCTCTGCCAACATCAGCTCCGTGAGGGATGAACAGTCCAGACCAAAGCCTTCATCCCGCAGCATTTTCAAAATCACTGGATTTGGTGTTGCCTTTACGGCGAAAAATTCTTTGTATCCTTTATTCCAAGAAAAGGCTGCCAACAATTGGCGAGCATTGTCCAACATGCCCTTTTCATCGTATAGGTGAAATGGCGTAGGAAACTGCCTTACTATATCATCCAGCTGTACCTTGGTCACAAATGTAGTTTTCATGGATTGCCTCCCTAATTTTTTAACTAACTTCCTATTTGGCTTTGTGTCAGTATTATCGATAGTGTCTGTAGTGTCGATGGTGTCTGTATTGCTCTATCATAACAAAAACCGCAAAGATTCAGCTAATAAGTTTTGATGCATACACTCAGATTTTTGCCTCTCTATGCTAGTACAGATGGCCCACCGGAATTTTGCCTCATTAACTGAATAAATGGCCACTAACTGGGGTAAATATCCAGTACCAATGCCGTCCCACCGATGGCAAAGCCACGCAAGGGAGGCTGAAGGCATGAAAGACATTCAAGATTTGGCACAGGACCTTTGGTCAAAGCGTCGGGAGAATTTTTGTGACTGGGACCAACTTGCATGCGATTTAATTTCACGCACTGAAGAAGCCTGTTACGATAAGTACGACATCGATTTAAATCCTCAAAAACACCCAATACGCCTACAGATGTGTGGATTCAACCAACTAGCCAGAGCCCTTGTAGCACAACAGTCCGGACATTATCAAGATGCTCACCTGCACATATCTGGTGCCATAGAAAATTTCACAAGCGCTTCGCTTACAATCTGGGAAGCCCGGTGCACCTTGATTTTAGGATTTCTCCACATCAATCAAGATCTCGTTGCCAAGGCACTCGAGAACTGGCATAAAAGCTATCGCCTAGGGCAGCAAATTGAAGATAGAGAGCTTATAATCCAATCCCTTTACTCCATTGCCATTGCCAATCGCGTTCACCTCGAGCGGTATGAAGATGCCATTAGCTATTTCGAGCAAGTTTTAAATCTTTGCCTTGCCTCAGATCCTCCCTATAGCCTTACTGGTAATGTGTATTCCGGACTGAGTAAGTGTCATATGTCTTTAGGGAAGCACATTGAGGCCCAAGATTTTGCTCAACTAGCACTGACCTTCGCACGGCACTTTGGAGATGCTAAAACGATTGGGTGGACTTTGGAGCTTTGCGCGAACACCGCCCTTCGCTTTAATCAAGTCGTGCAAGCACAGTCTCTAGCCACAGAGAACTTAAATCATTGGCTCAACATTGGCGATAGCTACGGCATTGCCAATGCCCACCACACAATGCTGCGACTCTATCGCCATTTAGAGCAGTTGCCCCTCGCCTTTTCGCATGGCGAGCAGGCCTTATCTTACAGTGTGCAAATGAATTCACCACTGCTCCTAGAACCACTCTATAAAGATATGGCCGAGCTTTCAGAATCCATGGACAATTTGAGCTTGAGCCTCACTTACTATAAGCACTATATGAGCTATCGAGAGCTTTCCCTAAAGTCCACGTACAATCGAGAAGTAAGCAGGGTTGCCGGCGAATTAAAACTCGAAAACTATAGACTCAGACATGTAGAACTGCAGAGCAAAATTATTGCACTTAAAGAGGCACAAGAGGCACTTGTTCGCTCAGAGAAAATGAATGCACTTCTTGGCCTTGTAAGCGGTGTTGCACACGAAATTAACACCCCTCTCGGAAACAGCATCACCCTCACCTCTTTTGTCATCCGAGAATGCGAAAATCTTCTTGCGCAAACAGAAGCGGCATACCATTCGCAAAAGCACTTAATGGATTCCCTCGAAACGATCTTTGATGCGCAACAGCGCATCGAGAAGAGTCTTAGCACTGTTTCTCAG
>CALFXQ010000192.1 GCA_937958285.1 uncultured Fusibacter sp.
ATATTCCCAGCATTTGCAAAATGGTCGTCGAATACCTTAAAGTCGTCCTCGAACAGCACCTCGAATCGGCGTTCCACGCCTTTGTAATTTGCCAACCCCCGCTGAATCGCCTCAATAGGCAGGCCAAGAACTAATGTGGCACCTATGGCTGCAAGTGAATTAATGGCAGAATGGTAACCAGCCACACCGAGGGTCACCTCAAATGTACATGGGGCGATTTGGCCATATGGCGTGACAATTAAGCGCCGTATGGCAATGGTCATCTTTGCGCGCCCACTGGTTAAATCTAAATCTTTCACTGCAATGTCGCCGCTTTGATCTTTGGCCCCATAGGTAATGACTTGGGCCTTGGTCTGAGTGATTAATGCTTTTGAATAGGCGTCGTCTAGATTTAAAATCGCAAAGGCATCTGGCTTGGCATTTTTAATGAGCTTTGTTTTGTGATGCAGGTAGTTTTCGAAGGAACCATGTTGATCGATGTGCTCGTGGCTTATGTTGTTAAAGGTGACCACATCGAAGTCCACGCCACCTACGCGGCTGAGTTCTTGTCCCGACGACGAAACTTCCATGGTCACGTGTGACACCTGATGCTTCAACATATCGGCAAAATAGCCGTGCAGGTCTAGGCTTTCTGGGGTTGTGAGCTCGGAGGGAATGAGCACATCGGCATATTGGGTCATCACAGTGCCTATTATGCCCGTTTTTAAGTGATTGGCTTTAAGTATTTCGTCGATCATAAAACTAGTGCTCGTTTTGCCATTAGTGGCGGTCACGCCAATGGCTCGTAGTCTAGTGCTGGGATGTCCAAAATAGGCGTCTGCCATCAGCGCGAGTGCCAATCGGCTATCTGCTACGCGTATTTGGGGAATATCTACATCTTGAAAGGTCTCGACCACTGCAGCCACTGCGCCTTTACTCTTAGCGGCTTGAAGATAGTGATGTCCATCTGTCACATAGCCCTTAATGCAAAAGAAAAGTTGGCCATCCAGAACTTTTGCGGAATGGTAGTTAAGTCCAGAGATTGTTTGTGGCAGTTCACCCTGAATTTCTAGGTGTTTTACAGTATTTAAAAGGGTTTTTAGCGTCATGGGAGGCCTACTTTCTATGATAGAAGCTGGGCGCGCGTCGCGCTAGGAGGAAAATCGCCTTTTCGCCTTGCCGAGCACCAGCTTAATAAAGCCATAAAAAGGCTTGGGGTCTTGTGGGTCCCAGATGGCATATGCCTTGGGTTGAAAATACGACTGCAACACGCTGCTCAAGGTGAGCTGGCCAGTTTGAATGTAGCCTTTAACGGCGAAAAAGTCCTCGTAGGCATACCAAAATACAAGGCCAGTGTTTCTTGTGATAGCTTTTTCTGGCTGGGGCTGCCCTACCAATTCGCAGTAAGTAATATATGGCATATTCAGACCCGCTTGCTTTACCAAAACATTTAGATTTGAATAGCGGGTGTTGACTTCAATCAGGTAGTATTCTCCTGTTTTTGCATCTTTTTTGAACTCGATTTCGGCAAAGCCTTTATAGCCTACTGCCTCAAGAAACTTGCCCCCAATGTCGTGAAGCTCTGGGACATACTTTTGGCCGGTATAAACAGATGCTCCAAAATTGATGGGATATTGTCTATACTTTTGGCAAGTTAGCCAATGGGTGACTTTTCCTTGTTCATTTAAGTGTGCATCGTAGGTGTACATGTGATCGTCGAAACCAGGAATAATGCGCTGAATCAGCATTTCTAGGTTTTCGGCTTTTGCCTTGTCGATCGCTTCGACAAGTTGCTGGCGATTTTCTGCGCGGAACATCTTTCTTCGGAACACGGCCACAAAGGCATGAGAGTTGACCGGTTTCAGTAAACAAGGATAACCAATACTGGCATCGACCTGGTCTAAGAGGTTTGGCGTATCTAAAGTGAGGGTCTCTGGGATTTTTACTTGGTGTTCTTTGCAAAAAGCTGCCAGAGCATCTTTTTCTAGCATTGCAGTTTGAAGACCCTGTGGCATTCCGGGCATTAAGTAGTATGCCATAAGCCGATCGCGATGCTTGTCGGTAACCTCTACGTAGGGATCGGCACAGGGCATAAGCACAGGCTTTGCCTCTTGTGCTTTCGCGAAGTTAATCAGCCCTTCGATAAAGGCCTCTTCGTGTTCCCTGTAATTGGGAAGCATGCATATCTCGTTTAAGTATTTTGATTCGAGCCCGTAAGCGCCTTCCTTTTGGTAATCCACAGCGGTTACCCATATTCCGTTCTCACCAAGGCAGCGAATTGCGCTTAGTCCGATATAGTAATTTGCTCCAAGTATCACTGCTTTGTTCTTCATGGCGTAAGCCTCCAAAATCACATAGAATACCTTATTGTACCAAGAAAAAAGCCCTCTGCAAAGGGCATTGCGCTTCAATATTGGTCATTTTCACTGGGTTTTCAATTCTTTGATAAACGCTTCTAGCGTGACACCGTTTTCTTGAATATATCTTGCTGCCTTCGGGTCGCCCAGGTAGCGATAATGCCACGGTTCATAGCTATATCCGGTCTCATCTTCCTTGCCTTTAGGGTAGCGGAGAATAAACCCAAAGTCAGCAGCATGCGCACTGAGCCATTCAAATGCTTTGGTCTGTTCAAATTCTTGAGTCAGCTTTAATTCCACTTCTCTAGATGTTATATCTACTGCAAGACCAGTTTGATGCTCACTTTCACCGGGCTTTGCCACCCAGCGGTTCGCCTCTTTTTCCCCTACCTTCTTGACTTGTTGCTGGTACAAACTCGCTTGAAAGCCGTAGTCTCGGTATCCTGACGAGAGCACTAAGACAATACCATCTTTTGAAGCGGCCTCGAACAAAGCCACTAAATCTGAATGCATGACTTTGGAAACAGTGGTATTGCCATATTTTTGCTTCACCTTAGCCTTGATTATATCTTTTGGCGCAAAGCCCTTTGGAAGGGGGTTTTGCTTATTTGCAAGCACCCACTTATTATCTGCCACTGCACCCTTTTCAAGCGCATCAATAATCAGCTTTGCATCAAGTGTTTCGTTTAGTTTTACACTTAACCCATCGTCTTTGGATGCTTGGATTTGCGCTTTATCGTTTTGGAAGACACTTACTTTTATAGCGTCTTCTAGTCCTTGATTCTCTATAGAGAATGCCAAAAAAAATAGTATAATGAACTGTGACACTGTCATGATTTTTACCTCTTCGTACTGGGTATACGTTCAACATCTATATTACACCTATCTGTGAAAGGAAGTCTACCTTGGAAGCTAAAAGCAATATTACCACCATAGATGCTTATATACAGTCATTTCCCGAAGAAATTCAAGTAATTCTAACAAAAATGCGCACCACAATCCTCGCGGCCGCTCCCGAAGCAACAGAAAAAATCAGCTATCAAATGCCCACTTTTTACCTAAAAGGAAATTTAGTTCACTTTGCAGCGGCTAAGAAGCATTTGGGCTTCTATCCTGCACCAAGCGGAATCAGCGCATTTATTACCGAGTTAAAAGACTACAAAACCTCAAAAGGTGCGATTCAATTTCCATACAATAAACCAATTCCCTACGATCTTATTACAAAAATTGTCGCCTATCGCGTTAAAGAAAATCAGAACAGCGCAAAGTAGAAATAATTAAATGAAAAGGAGTCGAAATGTCGCACCCTCGAAGTGTACCCTCTACAATTGCTCATCTGCCAAAAGTGAGTGCAATTAAGCCCCTTTCAGTGGAATCAAAATCCTTAAAGTACTTAAACGGCTTTGAAATTAGCTATCAAACCAAGAGCGGCGCAATAAAAAAGTGGGAGCTTGTGTCCCGTGGCAATATTGACCGCGTCACGCAAGAAATTTTTCACGGCGCTAGCATAAGTGACGGTGCAATGATTGCCGCCATAAACAAAGAGAGAACCCACATTGTGCTACTAAGGGAATACCGAGTCAGTCAAGGTCGATATGTGTATGCACTGCCAGCTGGACTAATGGACCCCGGCGAAACGATTCAAGAGGCTGCCATCCGAGAGTTTAAGGAAGAAACTGGCCTCCATTTAGATATCGCAACCGTTACAAAAGAGCGATATGCCTCTGTGGGCATGATCGACGAAAAAATCACCATGGTCTACGGCTATTACAGCGGTACGCCCACTAAAGCATACCAATCCGACCAAGAAGATGCAGACATACTCCTAGTCGATAAAGAGACGGCCATTTACCTCTTAACGCACGAAGAAGTGCCCATTAGAACCACATTGATTCTGGAACACTTCTTCAAACTCAATCCCTTTTTAGAGGGTACGCTCTAGTAGATAGCGTTTTACATTGTCTACTACCTTATTAGATAAACGATAAGTCGCCTGGTGGGTAAAGCCGGTGACTTTTTCTGTATATATTACATTTTCATACTGAGTTAAGGTTTCGTAGTGCGCCCCTAAACCCCCACGGTCGAATATCGCATAGTGACC
>CALFXQ010000193.1 GCA_937958285.1 uncultured Fusibacter sp.
ATTCGGTCTTTACAAAGATATCGATTTGCAAAGTGTACGATTTGTTTGCCAAGTCCTATCAATTTACCCGCATCGAGGGTTTTTTGAACATCCTCTGGATGAACGAAATGAATAAAAGGATATTTATAAAGCTCAGCATCTGACCACCCTAAAATCTGAGACCAGGAGGGGCTGAGTTTAGTGAAAAAGCCTTCAAAATTGGCGATACAGAGCATGTCGAGCGCTGTTTTGAAAAAAAGCTTTAAATCGTCATTCGGTCTTGATATACGGTCAAGATGCAAATTGGCGTTTTGGATTGCGAGCTCTAATAAGGTCTGCTCTAGGCTGCCATAACCGCTTGCGTGGTTAATAAAGCCTAGCAAGAGCAATGTACCGTCATTTTGATGAAGGGGTATACCCATATAGTTCTCGATAGGCACGAAATTATGACAAATATTAGCTTCTGGCTCTATAGTGGCATCGAAGGCATTGTCGACAAAAATACCATTCTCAAGAATCGGTTTCGCTATACGGCCAGCATGCGCCATGGGCAAGTCAATTAAGAGCATCTCTAGCAGTGGATTCGCCATTATTCCCTCGGAGAGCAACACGGAGCGCATACTTTGAAGATTGGAATGGCACTCAAATATAAAGCCGTATTGGCTCCCTGTAAGGGCAATACATTCGGTGAGCATTGTTTCTAAAAGCACATGATGCCCTTGGTCTTGACTGTGGTCAAAATTGTGAAAGGCAGTTTGAAGTCGTTGGATAAGGGTTAGGGATTCAGTCGTCATGGCCACTCCGATCATATTCGAAATGATTGCTTCTTACTTAGTAATTATAGCCATTTGAAGTGTTTTTAAACGCTTAAGGCTATTTTTAAGGTGCAAAAAAAGGAGCTGCCTGTAATGACTTTTCATCATCGACAGACAGCCTTGTTTTAAAGTTGTGAAGGGTGACGCACAAAGAAATCGTACTGTGGTGGAATTGGATTGAAGGTGTGATTGCTCGAATGGTCCATATGTCGATCTATAGAAGCGAGTATATTGGTCCAATCCCAAAGGCTCTCGTTTAACATGAGCCTTGTTCGAAGATGTTCTGCACTTTCTGGAACAATAGGGTGAAGCAGTGTGGCAATGACTTTTACAGCATAGAAGGCATCCGCTAATACCTGTAGACGCTTTTGATCGTCGCTGGCATCATCGGCGATTTTCATGTGCTTTGCCCAGTATTTGCTCGTGCCGCGAATAAGTTCGTCTAATGTATATATAACTTTGTGAAATTCCTGTTCGTGCATGCGCAATTCGTACTCTAAAACGCCTTTTTCAATTAAGGTAGTCATTTCTTCAGAAACATCCAGAAGGGGGATGCGATCTTCATTGTATTTTTGCGCGGTATAGAAGCATGAGCGTACAAGACGATTAAATACATGGGTGAGCAAGTTTCCATCTTTCAATACCACGTCTTGATCTTCAGCATTCATCGTCGGATTAAAGGGCTTTGGGTTAAAGCTCACACTGCGTTTGCTAAGACCAAGACTTAAGAAGTGCATGCGCAATTGGTCGCTTGTATAGTGCATTAGGAGTTCATCTGCCATTGGAGGCTTAACATCTGATGAACTACTGGCCTTGCTGTCGAGAAAGAGCAAATGGCAGTTTGCAACTAAAGTCGGGAAGTTGATTTTCTCGATGGCCTCAATAAAATGCTCTTGATTTTCACTATGACCGTCAGCGAGTACTTCTGGCAGAACATCGTGATACGCCATCCACATCGCCATCTCTGCAATACCATAGAAGTAAATATTGTCTTCTCCAATGAATTGATAGACTTTGGCATCGGGTTCGCACCAGAACTTAGTCCAGTGATCTTGAGGTTTGTCAATTTGATTTAGATAGGTCTTAGTAAACGAAATTGGTGCCCATAGCGACTCTGGCCACACCCAGAAAGTAAGTGCTTCCATGTCGCTGCGTGGTGGCACGGGAACACCCCAATCAATATTGCCAGATAATCTAAAGGGCACAAGGGTTTTCCCAGTGCGATATCGGATAGAGGCATCATCTAATACTTTTCTTGCATAATCTCTTGCACTCAAATTGATGAAGGTGTAGGTGACAGATGGTTTTTTTGGTTCGTCAATTAGCGCGCTATGTGAGAAGGTTACACCACTTTCTATGAGCTTTGCATACTCTTTGCGCGTGATGTGGATTGCGGGATCTTTTAAGAATTCTTCTATGGTATTGCGAACATTTTCTCTAGCGCGTTCCCGCTTTAGCTTGGAAACCATAGCCTTGAGAGGTTCGAGGTAGCGCTCTAAATCAAAGTACCAATTTTCAACATCTTTTAACTCTGGAACCGTACTCGTCAAAATACTGATTGGATCGATAAGTTCACTTGGCATGTATTGGTGACCAAGGCTGCACTCATCAGCGTACCCGCGATCGGATTGACAGCCCTCAAAAGGACATTTTCCAACAACTTGTCTGCCATTCAAGTATGCATTTGCCCTTGTGTCAAAAAATTGGGGTGCTGCTAGTTTGATAAGTGTTCCTTTAGCCTCTAAAATATCGAAGACGCGCTTTGAAACATCAGTATGCATTTCACTTGAAGGGGGAAGGGCGGATGCGGCGTAGAGATTAGGTTCAACCTGATATTCCTTTAAAACTTTAGCCTGAAGCTTGTGGTAGTAGGTAACATAGGATTCAAGATCCTTTAATGCATCTTGGGGTACATCGCCGCTGTTTTCATCTGTTATCTTTTTATGGGATGCGACAATCGGTGAACCATAACAATCCGTTCCGGAGACAAAAATTACGTTTTCGCTGCCAATGCGGTCTCGCATAAAGCGCGCAAATGTATCTGCCTGAACGAATACGCCTCCAATATGGCCAAAGTGAAGGGATTTGTTACCATAGGGCATGCCAGCTGTAATAACGACCCGCTTTGGGAAGGTGGGACGTTCGCGTTTATAAGATTTCATGGAGTACTCCTTTCGTACTTATGCTTTTGGACAATAAAAAATCCCAACAGTAAACTGTAGGGACGGATAACCGTGGTGCCACCCTGCTTGTGTCAAAAGACACCGCTCGATATCTGATAACGGAGATTTCCGGCAGAAGATCATTGTCTAACAGCACAAATCCCCAATGCAGCTCAGAGCCTTGGTTCACATTGGACGTATACATTCTTTCACCAACCGAATGCTCTCTTAAAAACGCTTCAATGCTACTCTTCTCTTCGTAGCTTACTTATAAACTCAGTATATTAAATGCTGAAGCATTTGTCAATTCGTGCCCGAATCGTCGAAGGCTTCTTTAGCCAGTGGATGAAGAGGCTTAAGTTTTGAATCTGTTTTATGCATGCCACTAGCGTGACTTTTAAAATACTCAAGCAGTGCCACTGCGTGTTCAAGGTTTCGTTCGATGGCTTTAGCTGCCTCTAGGAAATTTTTACGTGCATCATTGGCACTTTGATCTAGATGCTCGGATTCTAATGAACTGCATAGAAAACTAGATGTGGTTAGCGCATTTCCAAGGGGAGAGCCAAGTTCATGGGAAATGCCAACCAGAAGTTTAGTCAGCATCGTTTGCTTTTGAATAAGCGCACGCTGTGCGAGAATTCGGTCGGCTATACTTCTCCAAGTCACAAATAGCAAAGTCTTACTTCCAGAGTGAATAGG
>CALFXQ010000194.1 GCA_937958285.1 uncultured Fusibacter sp.
GAAACAATTTCTCTTTTTTTATTTGTGACTTTTCTAAAGTGCCAACACCCTCGCCGATTAAATAGAACCCTACATGCGCTCTTCTTAAATATGCGTTGGAATAATCACTTTTCAACTCTTGAGTTTGCTTTTGTGTTTGAGCAGCCGCAATGGCAAGATCGATTGCAGCTTTAGCAATTAGTCGTTCAGATACCCAGTGTTTTTTTGCCAAGCGTTCAACTTGCATCACATAATAGCTTCGCGTTTGAGCACTCATCAGGTTATAGACACCAAAAGGATCATTTTGGAGGATTCTTTCAACATAGCTTAACGATTCAAACAAGTGGACCCAATTCAAACTGGCAATATATTTAAAGCTGACTATGGCATTACCCATAGATACAGCACTAACGGCTTGCCTGTTGTGTTCAACCTGGGCGATGGCTTCTGTAGTGGTGTAAAATTTGGATAAATGTGCGTTAATAGCACGGAGAATATGCGTATAACTTACTCCAGCACGGCGTAAACGATAAAATAAATGCTCAATAAAAGCGTGGTTGTCTGCCACACTCTTCTCGATGGCAGACATAAATAAAGCAATCACATTTTCAGCATCTAAAGTTTGAACATTCCACCATTTTTCTATGATTACATCAGCCGATTGCCATTGTTTTTGGGTTTCTTTTATATCTTCGCATATCGTTCTAACATTTTCTATTAAAGCAATTTGTAACATAATGGGAACCATGCGAATTTCACGATCAAACAAAACATTTTGCTGTTGATAAGACTCTAAATATCGATGTAAGGTGGTTTCATCAATTTGACTGTCCATAATGGTCGAAAACTCCATTGCTATTGCAAATACACGTGTGTATCCCTTATATGGACCTTCTTTAAGCAGGGGTAAATTATAGTAATCCTTTTTAGTTAGGTTTTTTCGAAGGGATTTTGTTTGTTCTTCAAGAATGTAATAATTATCTAAAACCCATTCAGCCGCTGGTGGTACTGCACGCTTTTGTCTAATATCATCGTTAAGATCTTTATAGAGTGACTTTATAAAGTTATAATTGTCATTTACACGGGGTAGGGGCCAATTGAGCAAGTTCTTCTTAAAAGTGACATCATGTGTTATAGTTGCTCGCTCAGAATGCTGCTCTAACTCTTCTACCGTGAGCTTGGCGAGATTCATTCTCAATTTTCTTGTTTTTCTCAGTTTCAAAAAAGTCAAAAAGAGAAGCAAAAGAATAAGACATACAACGATACTTTGCATAATCCAACTCAACATTTTTACCTTCTTTCTTAGATTGCATATTTAATATATGAATCAATAAAAAAAGCCACTTAACAATATAAGTGGCTTTTGGTGGAAATATTAAACTAGCAGCGCATGTCACTAGAGCGCTTTTATAACCCCACTATATCACAAATTTGAAATAATGCTATTATAAGTTTAGTGAATTAATGTATGATGTTAACACCCCATAAAGTAAAGGAGACACTATGATACCATCTAATAAATTCAATCTTTCTAAATTTACAAAATCAGGTACTCCTTATATTGTTGCCATCGGCGCATCCGCAGGTGGCCTTAGTGCGATTGAAGCCATTTTTAATAATCTACCTGCAAATGGACTTACAGAAATTGCGTTTGTTGTGGTTCAACACTACGACCCTCATTACAAAAGTTTATTGCAAGACATATTAAAAAACCAAATTCAACTTCCCGTTGTCAATATAACTCACAATATGCCAATTAAAGCCGGTTCAATTTATATTCGACCATCGGATAGTCGTGTAGAAGTTGAAAATAATCATTTTTTGTTATCTAAGTTTATCGAAGGTGAATCGCATGCCAATGTTATTGATCACTTTTTCTTCTCAGTGACAAAAATGTGTGGCCCTGATTGTTGTGGCATTGTCTTATCAGGGCAGGGTAACGATGGTACCGATGGCTTAATTGCTATTAATAAAAATGGCGGGTTAACAATCGCCCAACTACCATATACCTGTGAATTTGACTCGATGCCACTCAATGCCATTGATTCTGGCTGTGTTGATTATATATTGTCTCCCAATGAAGTGGGTTCTTGTTTAATCAGTACTCTAGATTCAAACCAAATCGAGAAAACTGAAAGTCACAAAGACTTTGACTATCAGCAAATTATAAGATTTCTCTATTTAAAAATGGGGCATGATTTCTCGAACTATAAAGCGAATACACTCCAGAGGCGAATTGACAGACGTTGTCTTGTTAACCTAGTACAAAGTAATGCTGAGTATTTTAAGTTACTCAAACAATCAGAGCAAGAAGTTGAAGCCTTGTTTAGAGATCTACTTATCGGTGTAACACACTTTTTTAGAGACAGTTTTGTTTTTGAGAAGCTAAAAAGAGAATTATTGCCAAATTTAATAAAAAATAAACCCTCGGATGCACCGCTTAGGATTTGGTGTACAGGATGCTCAACAGGTGAAGAGGCATATTCAATTGCGATTATTATCAGCGAGTCTCAGTATGCAAATAACGTACAAATTTTTGCCACTGATATTGATGCGCGCGCTATTTCTATTGCACGCAAGGGGGTTTATCCCCTCAGCATTGAAAACAGTGTCGATTCCCAGCGATTAGAAAAAAACTTTAACAAGTTGCCTAATCAGCAAGGTTATAAGGTAAATGCAACAATTCGCCAAATGGTCGTTTTTTCAGAGCAAAGTCTGATCAAAGATCCACCACTATCACACATTGACTTAATTACGTGTAGGAATTTGTTTATCTATTTAAATCAAGATTTACAACATGCCTTAATTCGAATCTTCCATTATGCATTACAGCCTCAAGGACTACTGGTTCTTGGGACTTCTGAAACCGTACACCAAAATGATTCATTGTTTAAAATGGTCGATCAAAAGTGCAAAATTTTTGAGCGAAAAAGAGATTTTGATAGTCGAATAAACGCATTCAAGTACAATATCCCACAACTTGCTTGGACGAATCGCCTTGTTCCATCAGCCCATGCATCGCCAAATATTATCACGCAACAACATCTCGTGCAACGCATTACTGAATATGCAATGTTAGAGCTCAATCTTGGCTTGGCAACATTAGTAACTGAAGAGGGTACTGTTATGTACACCCATGGTGATGCCAGCTTCTTTATGGCTAAGAAATATGATTCATCTGATTTAGAGCGCTATTCTGGTTTATGCATATGGCAGATTGTACACGACAAGCTAAGAAGAGTACTAAAAGCGGCCTTAAAGAAATCAGTTCTGCGGCATGTTATCTACAGAGAAATAAATTTACCAATCATCGATGAAAATCAAATGTATGCAATCAATATTACAATTATGCCCATTGATGTGCCCAAGTATGCAACGATGGAAAATACTGTTTACTTCATATATTTAGACAAAATTCATCAAGATGCCGACACAATGAAAAGCCACGAGATTATCTTAGAGCAAATAAATGCCTCAGAATCTCTTGCAGGACTTGAGCACTATATGCAAGAATTAGTAGGGGCTAATGACAGCATGCAAACACTGATAGAAGAGTTGCAATCGGCGAATGAAGAACTCGAAACTTCAAGAGAAGAGCTTCAAGCGATTAATGAAGAGCTTTCGAATGTCAATTCTGAGTTAGA
Source organism: uncultured Fusibacter sp. (assembly GCA_937958285.1). GTDB lineage: Bacteria > Bacillota > Clostridia > Peptostreptococcales > Acidaminobacteraceae > QQWI01. Next base: position 3,624 of record CALFXQ010000194.1, read on the forward strand.
ATCTCAGATTACAACCTTGTCGAGGGTAAATGACGACATGAACAATCTTCTTCTAGGTTCTAATATTGCTACAGTGTTCTTAGATTTTGACCAAAGGATAATGAGATTTACACCAGCAACTGTTAAGATAATCAAATTAATACCAACAGACATTGGACGTCCTATTGGGGACTTAGCCACAAGAATTGTAGGCTATAACAGACTTGAAGAAGATGTTTGCAAGGTCCTTCAAACCTTAAAACCCATTGAGCTTCAAATAATGACTCAAAATCACACATGGTTTAATATGATCATTCATCCTTATCGAACCGTTGAAAATATTGTAGAAGGGGTTGTGCTAACCTTTGTTGACATCACGGAATCAAAGCTAATTTCTCAAGAACTAGTCGCTTTAAAAAAACAGCTGAGTGTGTTAGAAGAATCAAAAAAGACACACTTCTAAAGACATTATCTTGAAACTATGATTGAAATGCAACACAAAGGGTATGAAGTCACTATCTGTGCAATTGTAGGTGACTTATGGAAAATAAATACATATCTTTAAATAAAGAGGTTTTTAGTCAAGCAGAGTTATTGGATATCATTGCCGAACTTCGTTTACATCAAGAGGAGCTTGAATCCCAAAATCATTATTTACTTCAATTGCAACAAGAACTCGACAACTCAAATAAACGGTATTATGAACTCTACGACGAAGCCCCTGTTGCTTATGTTGAAATTGACGAATCCGGTACAATCATAGAGACGAACACCACATTTCAATATTTGCTAGGTCTTGAATCAAGACCTAGCAAAGGTGCAAAACTTTCAAGTTATATCTTTGCTCAAGATCAAGATATATTTTATTCACTAAAACGAGAACTTAAATTATGCAATATGATTACCCCCACCGAGTTACGGCTCAAACATGTAAAGAATCACTATATATGGGTGAATATCAAGGCAACCTGTGTCAAAATATCTAATGGCTGTATTTTTCGCATGGCGTTATTTGATTCTACTTTAAGACACATGGCTGAAAAGGCGCTTTCTGAAAGTGAAGAGAAATTTCGTTTGGTATGCGCTTCTATGAATCAAGGACTGGCACTTTTTGAGCTTATTTACGATTATACAGGAGCAGCAGTCGATGCCCTTACAATTGAAATAAACAATAGCTTTACAAAATTGATGGGCCTCAATGAATGTGAGACAATTGGAAAAAAAATTAGTGAAATCTTACCTTTTTTAAGAGGCAATAGCTTAGATAAATATGCTCAAGTTGCTATAAGTGGAAACGGCATTCAAGAAGAAATCTACGATGACGATTCTGGTTTATATTTACTGCGTTATATTTTCTCTCCAAAGCGCCATCAATTTGCGATTTTAATTTCAGATATCACCGAACGTGTTTTAGACAATAAGCAGCGAGATTACATGACTTATCACGATCAATTAACAGGTTTGTATAATCGCGTATACTTTGAAAAAGAACTAAAACGCATTGATGTGCCTTCAAATTTGCCAATTACTCTTGTTATAGGCGATATAAATGGTCTAAAAATGGTAAACGATTCTTTCGGACATGCCGAGGGGGATACGCTTCTAAAATCAGTCGCCGCCATTTTAACTGAGGGTTGCCGCTCGCACGATGTAATATCTCGCATAGGTGGCGACGAGTTTATCATTATTCTGCCAAAGACCAATGGCGATATAACAGATCAGGTTATCACCCGTATTAAAGGGCTACTAAACAATAAAAATTGTGGTTGTATCACACTTTCGGTTTCGTTCGGACACTATACCAAAGTTAGCGAATCCGAAAGCATCTACGAAATTTTAAAGCGCTCCGAAGATAAAATGTATCAACAAAAACTTTGCGGAAGTGCAAGCATAAAGAGTAAAATGGTCGATATAATCATGAATTCGCTAGTAGAAAAAAACCATAGAGAAATGTTACATTCAAAACGTGTCAGTGCAATTTGTGAAATTTTTGCAACCAAATTAAGTTTTACCCAAGAAAACACAAACCTTCTTAGAATGGCCGGATTGATGCACGATATAGGTAAGTTCGGCATTCCTGACCATATATTAAACAGCAAAGAGCCTTTGTCTGAACATGAGCGCAATATTATAAAGCGTCATTCAGAAATTGGGCATCGAATTTTGAGCTCTTCAACGGACTTCTCTCAAATTTCCACTTTTATACTCGAGCATCATGAGCGGTGGGATGGAAAGGGTTATCCCAAAGGACTCAGAGGCGATGAAATTTCAGTGGGTGCACGCATGATCACCATATCTGATGCTTACGATGCAATGACACATGAGCGTAGCTATCGCATAGTTTTAAGTAGAGAAGATGCGCTACAAGAAATTGAAACTAATAGTGGCACGCAGTTTGATCCCAATATGGTCGATGTTTTCCTCAATGAGGTTGTTCAGTATATTTTATAAATAGCTTGTACAAAGTAGAAACCGTTATTACCGGTTTCTTTTTTTTACTTATAAATCTTTATGCAAATTGGATTATCAAAGTGATTAGACGTGCTAACTCATAAAATGTGTTTTTACCTCAGAAGCGGGTATATTTGAGGTAATCGAATAATTAAATAGCAATGATTACCACGAAATTTTGATAAGGTGGAATGGATAATGAAGCGATTTAAACTGTTCTCTTTTAAGACTTTGCGTATGTCGATTGCCATACCTGTTATCTTGTTTTTTTTAGTTGCAACCCTTTCAACAACTGCAATTGTTTTAAGTGGTAGTAAACGTGCAATAGACAAT
>CALFXQ010000195.1 GCA_937958285.1 uncultured Fusibacter sp.
AATAACATGAGGCTATCGACAAAATTAAGACCAATTGAAACGGCGAAAGCGATGAGCAACATGACCTTAATCAGGGTAAGTTTAGGGTAACGATCCCCGAGTCTGCTAATGAGCACTGCAGAAAGTGCGGTAACAAATCCTACCAGACCATTGATGGAGCCCGTTAAAGATGCGGCGCCCACTTTAGTGCCAGTCATTTCTTGAACATATAAGGGAATAAACGGCGTAAACACCGTTCTCAGTATTCTGTGAAAGAACAGCATTAAAAGCATTAAAGAGATGGCATAAGTAATCACTGAAAGCAATTTTTTCTCACTAGGTGGCAACGCAGATGGCTCGGCGCCTTGTGCTTTGACAAGTTCTGTGCCCTGCACTGCGCTAGCCGCTGTAAGGGGTTGGCTAGACTTTAAGAAAAGCGTCACTAATAAGAAGCCAAAGAGCATAATAAAGGCGCCCACCCAAAAGCTAGTGCGATATCCAAATTGCTCGGCAACCATTCCGCCAAGCCACGGCCCTAAAGAGTAACCTATAAAGGTTGACGAAGATAAAAATCCCAGCGCAAAGGACAGTTTATTGTTTGGCGTGTTCACAGCGACAAAAGTTGATGATGCGGTGATTGTTCCAGTAAATACACCCTGTAAAAGTCTCAGCGCAACGAGATGCCAAATTGCTTGTGCAAAACCCATGCCGCCAATTATGAAAAATGCAGCAAGCATCGCCCTTTGAATCATCAACTTTTGGCCAAAGCGATCGGACAATATGCCCCAAATAGGAGACATGAACGCCATGGTTATTGCAGGTGCCGCACTTAGTAAGCCTGTATATAAGTTGAGGGTTACAGGATCATTGACCCCTAGCTCTTGAATATAGTAAGGAATAAAGGGCAACCCAAATCCAAAACTCGTCAGTGAAATAACCTGTGTAATCCAAAGTGTTGCCAAATTAATTTGCCAGCGCTCCATATTTCGCACGCGCTGCAAAATAGAAATTTTATTCACATTCGACCTCATTCCAGTCCGTTTATGATTTTACATAACTCTCACTATTTTATCACATCTCTAATTACCTGCCTACACTATCATCAAAGATGCACACATAAGGTTTGAAATGTTATGGATTGTTGAATGTGGGTATTAGAGGCACATAGGAGGTGATATACCCTCATGCCTAAAGACAAGCTATCCGATATGGACATCTCAATGAGAAAAGAAGGCCTGCAGCTACTCTATCAGGTTCTAATGGTCAACCTCGTCTTTTCTATTGTCTCCAACCTCACCTTTTTAGCTTTTTCTTCAATACCCTTCTCTGATAAATTCGATGGCTTTATCCTCTCTTTTGTCACACAGCTTTTGTTGGTCATTTTTTTATTGGTGGTAACACACGTTATAAAACCAACTAAAATCTACGAAGCGCTACTCATCGCCATAACCCTAATGAGTTATGTCTTCTTTTGCATATACTTTTTTTACTACGATATTGCCCCCGTGGTCATTATGATGTCCCTTAGCTATATGCTAGCCGTTCAAAGTATTGCACGCCCAAGTTTTACATTTACCTTTGGTGCAATTGCCACACTGTTTTCCATATTGCTGCTATTATTTCGCGACGACCACCCCTTCGATATTGGCATAGGTTTTACAAGCGCTCTAATACAAGCCATAGGTACAGGACTCTATGCAAGCCTTCGCTATATTCGCCTCATCATGCAGTATCGGCGTCGCATTCGCAGTCAAATAGAGGCCTTAGATTACACCGAAACACGAGCCAATATATTAAGACAGGCGAGTCGCGAGATTGTATGGGAATACGACATAAAAGCTGGCATAAGAACCATTGAAAACCGACCAATTAACGAAGAAGATGAACGTTTATCCGCTTCAAGCGACATCTCTGATTGGGTATCGGACTTACATGGCGAAGATCAAGAAAAAATGCTTAAGCAACTAATGGCACTTATCGAAGGCAAAATAGATTATTTTGAGCAAGAATTTCGCCAGATTTCAGCATCTGGAAGTGCGACATGGTATGCTGCTAGAGTAGTCAGTCTTAAAGATGCCAATGGTCAAGTCTCACATATTGCAGGCTCTTACACCTATATACACGACAAAAAACTAAAAGAACTCAAAATAGAGCACCTCGCATATTACGATGCGCTAACAGGGCTTCGCAATCGCGCATCTTATTTAAAAAATATGACGGCCTTTATAGAAGAAGGTCTGAATGCAACTGCGACCCTTGCATATATCGACATTGTAGATTTTAAGGAATTCAACAGTTCACTCGGCCACAGCGCTGGTGATTTGCTCCTAGTTTCCATTGCAACACGACTCTCACATCAAATCGATGCCAATATTCAAATTTACCAGGTTACCACATCAGATTTTGCCGTGGTGGACTGCTTTGGTAACTTAGCGCCAGAAAGCTTGGCCATGTCTATTCTCAAGGTGTTTAATGCCCCATTTAACATCGCCTCTAAAGAAGTCTTTATCACTGTTAAAATGGGTATCGCCACATTTCCAGGGGGCGCTGTAGATGCAGAAGGGCTTTTGCGAAATGCCGATACCGCGCTCTACCATTGTCAAAAGCAAGATATTGAGCCC
>CALFXQ010000196.1 GCA_937958285.1 uncultured Fusibacter sp.
TCTCCAGATGCAGTTAAACGGTAGTTTTCAAAGCTCGGCGTCCATTTTTTCACCATAAAAGAATCATAGTCCTCAATCCCTTCCATAACCAGCCCAATATGTCGAATGGAAATAAATTCGGGATAAATCGACTCTGCTACCTCAGACAGCATTCCACTTTCTAGTCCCTTGTCATCAACAGAGATAAAGCGCATTTTACTGCCCTTAGACCAGTCACCCACAAAATCTGATCCTTCGTGAAACCCTTTTGTCCAAAAGCGATAGTAATCTGGGTCCACAATTAGTTCCCATAGTTTTTCGGGTGTGGCTCTGAATTGTTTGTGTAGCTCAATTTTTATCATATAGCCTCCTGTGCTTTCAATCATCTGAATGCTTATTCACCTTTATAGGCTTTTTCTAATGCGCTAATGTCAAATTTTTTCATCCCGAGGAATGCTTGCGTCACGCGATTGACCGCCTCTACTGGGCCTTTCATCAAATCGCCAAGGCGAGTGGGTACAATCTGCCACGACACGCCAAAAGGATCTTTAAGCCATCCGCATTGCTCCGCTTCTGGATCGTGGGAGAGCTGTGCCCAATAGTAATCAATTTCCTCCTGGTCATCGCATAAGACTATAAAAGATAGCGCTTCAGTAAAAGTGTTGTTGCCACCCATTGCATTGTCCATCATTACTAAGTCCAATCCACCTATCTGTAGTTCAGCGTAATTGATTATGGCCAAGTCTGTTTGGGCTTCACCTTCTAAGTAATAGGAAACTTCTCCTGGTTTTGAGTCCTCGAACACCTCTGAATAATAGCGCAAAGCGATCTGTGCTTGGCCACATTGCGGTCCGCTAAAAAGCAGACTTGGCCGAACTGTTGGTATTGCACGGTTCTCACTGTTGTACATCAGTTGCCAATTTAATCCATATCGATCGCTTATCCAGGCATAACGCGGGCAAAAATCATAGCTCTCAAGGGGCATAAGCACTTCACCACCTGGTGTTAAGGCATCATACATGCGGTCTACCGCTTCTGGCGAGTCTAGGGAAATAAACAATGAAATGGTTTCGTTAAAGTGAAAATATGGACCTGCATTTATCCCTTGAAATTTGAGATTTGAAAGCGTAAAGTCTAAAACACTCACCTCGCCTGAAGGTGTGCCTTCAATTGTGGCCACTTGTGCACGTTCTGAGTTTGGGAGCAAACTGATGTAAAGGTCCGTCGCTTCTTGACCTTCTTTGTCGAACCATAGGTGGGGAATAATCTTCTGCATACTTGCCTCCATTCAACTGATAATTTTTCTCAACTGTGTGTTGTATGCATACCCTGCCAACTGCTGCTTAAACAAGAACAAGTGCCACCCTCGTGCCACCCTCGAGGGT
>CALFXQ010000197.1 GCA_937958285.1 uncultured Fusibacter sp.
GGTGTCATTTATAAGTAGGTACATTGTTCAGTTGTCATGGTTCAGGATTTTTGTTCGCTTTGTAAACTCTTATGCGTCGTTTTTCTGTGTGACGCCATGTCTTAGCGACAAGATATATACTATCATCATTCCAAAACCACGTCAACCTTTTCATTCGGTTTTTTTTTGGTTTTTTGCAGCTTTTTTTTCCTTCATTATATGTCATTTTACTTTTTAATTTTTTGTGGGTAATTAATCGATTAATTCTCCTCTATTTGAGCGACATCTTACAATCACATGGATAAAATCCATGTTCTGCAGCTGTTTTATTATCTGGAAAAATCGCAATAAGAGTTTCCAATTCGTGACTTTCACGATTATTCGTACAATAAATGCGCTTATCCTTTACTAAGTATCCATAGACTTCTTCTCGTCTTGTAATTTTTTGAAAACAACTGACTCGTTCTAGGCTACATATCTTTGTTCCAAATTGTCTTTTTAGCAAAAATGCAATGGTACCTGTAAACTCAAAGTTCTCTAGCCCCTCGAAACCTACAAAGCTTTGAATAGTTCCTATATATTGATTAAAAAGAGGCGAAGATACCATCTTTTCAACTTCTTCGAATACTTTACTCAAAAAAAGATACTTCAATTGATTTGCATTCTCCGTTTTTTTTAGTAGTGGATACGCAGCACTTAACTCTTGATTGCTTTTTACCCTTAATATTACCTCGTCTAGATTGCCACTAAGAAAAAGCAACATGTTTTTTCTATCACCTTCTATAATGTTATCAATGTCCCCAAATGAGTTCTTCTTAGATACGCATGTAATGATTTTTCCATAGTCTAAAAAATAGATCGCGTTATCATCTTCAATCGCATATCGACGCACAGGTAATGTTACTCTTTTTTCAATATTGCCTTCGCGCGTTGTCAAATGGTTGTTCTCATTTTTTTCTTGGATATTTGCATTATAGCTAACAACATAGCCACGCGGACCCAAGACTAGTACAAGCGGGATTTTTTTGTTTATTAGTTCTCTACCTAGAAGAGCACTAGTAGGAGCTTGGCTTTCTATACTTTGAAAAAATGTATGGATAGATTCTTTAAAATCATACTCGTTAATCTGTCCATCCCATTCACCATAGCCATAAGAAGAGTTTTTTAGTTTGAGTGCAGAATCCTCAGATGCAATTCTTATATATGCCCGCCATGTTAGGTCTTCTTCCATCTGTTCTTTATAGAACGCCACTGTCATCTGAGGCCATAAAAGCAAAACAACCACAACCATCAGTGTTAATAGCAACATTTTTTGAAACCCCATTGATGACTCCCTATCTGAATAATAAAAACTTCATTCTCACACGCTTATACTCGCGACGAAATTTACTAGTGTATCATACCGCTAAGCCTTACGTAATAACGACTGTAGTTAATCGGTGTGCGCCATATGAACTCTTTTATGACTTGTGTTTTCGTTTTTTCTGAATTTTTTGCCAAGACTTCAAACCAGTCGCCTTCTGATAACGATAGAAATGAGTCCTGACTATTCGTAAAACCTTGATTCTGAATCTGCTCAACGATTTCTTCATGGCCGATGCTAAGATACTCTTGCTTTGCTTTTCCAGTTTCAACACCCAATCCATCTACTTCGGGAATCCAATACGAGATTCGATGAGAAAACTTCACGCTGATTGAAGTGTCTATTAGATTTATGTCACTTAATAATCGCTCATATCTATCGCTGGTTATCTCTTTTGTGTAGCGCACTTCATCTAAAAACTCTGCGACAAGATTGATCAACTCTATCTGAAGCATATGTTCTTGCATCTCCCACATTTGCATCATTGGATAGACAATCAATAATATGATTGAAATAATAAAAAGTAATACTTTCCACAGCGCTTGTTGCATATAAACTCCTAACTTTAGTGTGCACGCGTTACCCAGGTAAAATAAATGCCATCGTCTTCGAAAGGCATGTTCGTCACATCACTTGTATTATCTAACACTTGTCCGGGTTGTATTACATGGAGCATATAGCTAATATTTTTGTCGATCCACCTCAGGCTCTCAGAGTTTTCTATCGCATAGGCAACATTCCCCACGATTAAGTACTCTTTAAACTCATTTAAAGTAGACTTTGCGTTTTCATTGGCCTTGGTGCCGCTACCAAACTTTGCTTGGTTAGCCGACTCCAAGTGTTTCCCAAGTACATAAGTATAAAACTCATTGCCGTCCATTACTATTAAAGGGGGATAAGAATTATTGAACAGGTAATCTAAATCAAGCTTATCAAGATAGCCTTTTGGTCCATCAGAATACACATTTACATGGTCTTTTCCGGAAAAGTTACTCCCACCGTAAATGTTTGCGTTAGAAAACATGGTGATTTGTGCAACCCAAAAGAATAGAACGCCCAATAGAATAATCATAGCTACTGCCAATTCTAAAACTGATAACACTGGGCGCTCCATGTTATTCCTCCTTAAGGGCTTACAAATTGCAAGTAATTGTAAATTCTCGTGTTTTCACTTTTGAGTGAATGTAATTGCTCCAATCACTCCATTCTGATCTTTAATAACTCTTGACTCAAACTTTGCTAGGGGATTAATGTAAGTAACATGACTTGCATCTCTCGCATTCTTAATGTTTTGATCTATAGACGACTTAGACTGTGCTGCACCTAATGTTACACTTTCTGCACTGATAGTTGCTGTATTTAGGTAGATTGTATGTGACTTCTTTGTTGTAACCGAGATAGCAAGTGTCTCTGAATCACCTTTGAAACCCCTTAACGCCGACATGACCTGTGTTCCTGCAACCTCTTGATTATCATAAGAAGAAAATTCAGATTCTGACAATCGCTGTTGTACCTCCGCTAGCTGCGTGGATTGTTCGCTCGCAATATCGCGCCCTTGATCTAGCAACGACAAACCTAAACTTACCACTGCAATAAAAAACAAGACACCGATTCCAATCCACAATGCACGACCAATATTTCCATCCATGAGAGCCTCCTTATATGTTATATTGTTTTAATTTATTGCGAACCTCTACAATTTTCTATGACGACTTCAATTTTGCGCAATACAAGATTTTGCACCCTTTCTCGCTTAGTTTCTTAATTCAAAACTTCTACATACCGCTGCATCTCAGTCACACTTGCATAGATCATGGGAATCATAAAATAAACAATAAGTGTGGCATAAGTTGGAACGAAGCCAATTATCTGCCCTAGGTTTATTTTCTTTTGCACAAACCTCAATTGTTCAACCCGTCTTTTTTCCTGAAAGTAAGCTTTTTCTGATTCAAGCTCTTCAAACGCCTTTGAAATTGGTAGAGACTCCACAGCCATCATCAATTGTGTAACAATCTTCCCGAAATCATGAGTTTTTGAGGCATTGTGTAGTTCTTTTAGGGCCTTAAGTCCACCAGCATCAAAGTCTAAAATCGCCTTTTGTAGTGCGCTCTTGTATGTAACAGAAAATTTTTCCATCCAATGTAGAATTCCGTCCACCCCGAGCTGTGGTACATGCATTGTGGTGAGGATTACCGTATGAAATCTATTCACTTCGCTTTGAGAAGCTAACTGACTCAAGTAGGCTAAAAACTTTCTGTATCCTGCCACTGAAATCCAGCATAAAAAAGCAATAAGAACTCCACCCATTAGCGCAAGGTTTGTAAGAGCGAACAGTTCCCCCCTTTCTGAAACTATGTTTTGCTGAACGAAATCTAATGCAGGACTTCGAAACGGTATCCGAACATTAAGGAAAATGGCATAAACCGCAATCAAACTATAGATGCTAAGGCAAATGAAAACAAGTTTGAGCCGCCCTAAGTAGTCAGAAGTGATTAATTGTTGCTCCTTAGTTAATGCTTGCCACCATTCAATACCTGCACTTGTATTGCCCTTTTGAAAAACTGACATGAACCATTTAATCGGTCTTGGGGGTCTTGTCAATCCCTCAAAAAATTGACTCTCACAGATACTTAATCTAAGATCACCTTCGTTGTAGTGAATTTCTCTTAATAGATAGGTAGACAATAATACCATGCACATCACAAAATTTTCACACAGAAAGCCAAGCGACCCTGAATAGAACACCTTCATCACTTCGAAACTCTCGCTTGCCCAAGATTTTATTGGAAGTAGGACAAATAGCGGCATGATTATCACGCCATTTAAACTTTTCAGCGCAAAACTAAGTTGTTCACGCCAAAGTACCTCTTCCCTTACTTCTTGCAGCAATAAATTTAGCGATCTAGCAAACTTACTAGGTTGCCCAGAAGGTGAATCACCATATTCTTTTGTTACATAGAGCATACATGCAAAAAGTTTGAGATACTGATTTGGAGCTTGTCGGTTGTAACTGTCTAAGGAAAATTCGTCATCGGGTGATTCCAACATTTCAAGCAAAAGTCCTCCTTGAGCAAGCATTCCCGTGCGCTTAGCTGTCTTTATGCCTTGTAAGGCTAAAAACACCGATTCTTCAACCATCCAAGTGTCGAAATAATGTGACCGAACATCGCCAATAAATGACACCAAATCTTTAAGTAGAAGCACTTGTTGTCGCACTAATACAAACTCTATACTCTGAACAAAGAGCCAGTACGAAAGAATGCAAGCGCCGAACTTCATCGACCAATTTGGCATCACTTCACACAATATGCCAATGCAAATCATTAAAAATGCCACTCCAATACCCAGATATTTCAAAGAAGCTTTCTCTTGGGATAATTTAGATTTTGGCGATATCACCGACAGATGGTTATAAATTTGTGTTAGATAACTGCCTATGAAAGGCATGAGTGATACTACAGAAAACATACGCGTAAAGTCAAAATCGTTAATAGGATGACGTGTATCTTTTGATTCCTTTGAATACAACATCTGAACTTTTTTTAACTTTACGATTCTCTTGAAAACTACTAAGACCACGAGTAATACGCCTGCGAGCACTAGACTAAATAACCCTAGCAACCGTGCTCCCATAGTTAGTGTCAATTGATTCACCCCCATTCATCTGTGACATAAATACATCAAATGCATCGCGATCTTTAGGTGTCATCATTTCTTTCATGCGCTGATGTTGAGCACCGGTGATTGGTTGAATCCATCGATAAGCATCTCCCTCCCATCTCAAGATATCAACAGCACTGTACCTGCGCTTTGAATCATCGACAGGAACGATTTCTGTGACTCTCTCTATAAAGCGATGCCCAGAGTAATCTTTTGTTAGATGAATATCAAAATTTAAAACCCCAACCACTTGCTCCTCAGCTACTGACTCATCGCGAAACACATCGCATTTCAGTAGACTATTGCGAATTGACAAAACTAAATCCGACGTGGTCTTAGCATGATGTGTGAATAAAGTGAACAAACTTGCCACTTGTGCCATTTGTACCATCCAAGCAGCAACATCATCAGTCGCCACCTCACCTAAAATATTGACACAACCATCTGTCTTTTTTTGAAGATCTAAGCCTTGCTGGCCTGAAATTGACCTTGTCTCTCTGAATGTTAAAATGTTCCGCCTTGGATATATGCGCCTCAATTGTAGTTCGAACGCGGTTTCTTGAATGCGCAATGTCAAGCTTTGATATATTTCACCGACGAGGGCCATGAGCAATGTGGTTTTGCCAGAGCCCTGTGAACCCGTCACGGCCGTAATACAACCACCCTTAATAAGAAAACGCAATAAGGTAACTGCGAGATTGGCCTGACTACCTTGGATAAGTCTTTCAAGTCCAATATGTCTAATGTGAAACTTGCGAATAAAAAAGGCCCAACTCTCACTGAAATCTGGTCGTACGACTACAACACGCGAGCCATCCACCATGTCGTTGATTTTGTATCCGACATCTTTTGAGAGCATCCCCACATTGTTATAGCGATAAATGTTCTGGCATACACGCTTTAATTCTGCCTCGCTTCCAAAACTCATAAAGGACAAATGTATAGACTTGCCTTCATAAAAAACCCACACCGAGTCAAAGCTCATAAGTCCAGCAGTAAGTACTTCTGGCTGGTTGGCTAGGTCTGGCACCTCACCAACAAAGCCAGACACGCCACCGCTAATGCCATCAATGGCCATTTCTCTGATATGATCGATAACCGAAAAACCTTTGTAGCACTGATATATGCGCTGAATCAGGATTTCCAGAACATCTTCATCACTTAAAACCGGCGAACACTCCATATACGCGCGCATGATCATATCATGGTTTATTTCGTAATACACGTCACCATCTTCGTTGATACTTTGAATATCAAGAGAATAGGTCTTTACGAGATGACTGAAAGCCATTTCGCCATATTGTCGACTATAGTGATGTAGCATGCAATCAAAACAATCCATCGCCTCTAGTTTGGTAGGTGTCGAATACGGAAGCACCGTTAAGAGTTTTTCGCGATTCAAATTTGACTGAACTAAAATATCTCTAATTACTGACTTAACATAGGCCTTATCTTGAGAGGACCCATAAGTACATCTTCGAAGTGCATTTAACAATAGTTCTTGTCTGGCTTCGTTGCGCTTTTGTTCAAACTTATTGTGTAGTCGACCACTATTTTCGTAGCATCGATGCTTCATTTGCTCTGATACATACTGCACAAGGCCATCAATGCTGTACAATCGATTAAAACACTCTGGTGCGCTCGCTTTAGACCATCTCCATCGGATGCTAAGCATAATCGCCATTAATACGACGCATATCAAGGCAATACTCACACGTCACCTCCTAATAGAACAATTGGTACTTGAAATTAACGCATTAGCAATCTCAATGCTTTCTTTTACGATGCCTTCATTTTGCGATTTTCCTTTTCCATTTACCGACCTTCTGAAATAGCGCTCTAACCCACCATCAGAAATACTGTTTGGAACCTCATGAGTTGTGCTTAAACAACCAAGCCACCTTGACTTATACTGTGATTTAATTTGCGAGATACCTCCTCTTGTTCCCTTCACGGCGCGGCCAACAGTAAATCCGATATGTTCATCATCGTATCTTTGCTTAGCTGTGATTTTGTTGATATCGCAACCTTGAACATCTTGCCTTGCATGCACGATCCATTTTGTAGGCTGCAACTCTGAAAATATACGGGTTTTGTCCTCCGACAGAGCGCCAAAGTCCACGATTACGAAGTCATATACCGATTTTGCAAGTTGCATGACAAGTTTATAAGATCGTTCAATCAACTCGTGTGTGTCGGGTTCCATAAAACTAGGTATAAATGCACTTTCTCCCCAAGTTGTCAAATCCAAAATCCCGCTTAAGCCTATTGATGTTGTAAAGTTCTTGAAGTTATCTTTACTTAACATCCCATGAGATGCCATGCGCAATAAATAATCATAATTCCAATTATCAGTTTCACTAGAAAGCATTTCACCCGTTAGTATTCTCCTGTACGAATTGAGCGCACCTGTCGGCGTTTCATTTCCAATTTCTTGAAAGTCACACACCAATACTTGATAGCCAAAATGATAACTTAAGGCTAATGCTAGACAAACGACAGTTGTTGATAATCCTGATCCTCTATCTCCGTGAGAGGTAAACCCAATTAGCATTTACGACCTCCTGTCCTTTTGTTTTGCAAAAATCAACTTAGTTAAAGATGTCAATTCATTTATGTAGGAACGGGTTAGGTTTCTAATGGCAAGATCGCCTGAAAGACACTGAGTCAACCAGCTCTTAGAATCTCTATCACTTCTCATAATTGTAAACATGCTCACTTGATTAAAAACATTTAGCTCACATAGCATCGCCTTTTTCCAATACTGCTCACTATAACGTCCAATCTGAAAGTCCCAATAGACTACAACATCGGGAACAACACCACTTGCTTGAATTTGCTCTTTTACATACAACCAAGAACTTAAATGTTGCTCCAAGAACAGCACAAAAATACTTGTTTTATCGATGCTATCTTCTGACTGCAATATATCGATGCCATTATATTCACGCTCCGTTGATTTCTCAATCTGGAGGGTTTCCAGTACTAGAACACTTTGTTTGGTAAACATCTCTATTGAATGCACATCTTGAAGATAGACGACCACTCGATTCTGATTACTTATCTGAAGTGCCCATTGCAATATAAAATCATTCAACCCATAGCTCTGTTTTCCAATTATATGTATACGCATGAATTAAACCTCAATTGTCTAAATCACTTAGTGATGGCATCGGTTTGTCTTGTTCGAAATCAGGTGCACCTTGTATGGTCTTCGGCAACGGTCTTATAACGTCTGTATTGATCTTCATTAAACTGCTGTTTAAAAATGCTCTTTGTTCCAAAGAAAGTGCAAGTTTCGCGCGATTGACAACATTAGGATCTTTAAGCATTAAACTCTGCACGGCTTCGTTACAGGGATAGTTTACAATTGCACTCGCTTGAAACTCAGAGGAGACATAAGGCGTGACATACAGATATGTACCTTGTTTGAAAAACGCATCTACAAGTGCAGAAGAATAGACTAAAATCTCTTGTGCATTTAAGTGCAACAGAATCATCTGAGGTCTACTTAACTGTGTACCTTGATTTTCTGGCACATCTGCAAGACTATTCGTTTCGCGTACAAGGCCTTTGACCTCTTTTTTACTTAACACAATATAGTCAAGTCCAGATGGAAAGCTAATTCTTACATCTACCGCTTCTCCCTTTTGCAATGTCAATGGCATTACGGCCTCTGAAATCTCGAACACTCTTAGACCTGACTCAATATCTTTAGGATTGTAAACCATATCTTTATAAAGAATCATGCCTTCATCCAAATCTCGGCAAACTTCTAAGGTAGTTTCGCTAATTTCATCGCTATAAATAAATGTGCCGTGTATAGCACTCGGTATTTCAATTTCTATTAGGTGATCCATGGTCAAAACTTCACCTCTCTTAAGCGCTTTAACTAACTTGTAAGCGGTGCTGCCATTCTGATTTTGATTTTCGATCCAAGATGACTCTAATGCAAGATCACGACTCGGAAGGTAGACATTGTTCACATATAAAAACGACATCACACCAATCGTCAAAAATATGCTTGTGCTGAGTGTCAATCCAATACAAAAGCTCTTAGTCGTTCGTTTCAATGCTCCACCTCTTTCTACGCATTCTTCCAAAATAGCAATCGCTTCTTTTTTGATGCCACATTTAACGATAAATCATAGTAATCCAACATAGTTGCATCTACTTTTGTAGCCTTGCAATAGGGAATTGCTCGCATTCTCACTTTTTTTATCCCCAACCATTCCGAAAGCTCGCTCACACTGTCAGCATCACCAAGATTGACAAGATATCTTACATCCTCAAAGGACATTAATGCATTTAAGGCCCAGTTTGTATGCGGATAGCTCCATGGTGTTGATGGACATACTACCCACTTTTTATGGCATCTGAGAAAATCAGAGAGCCCCGTTGCCTCAATTCCAAAGTCCAAGATAAAGACATCGAAGTTTCGATCTAGAACTTTGAGCAAATTTCTTGGAGATTGCAAAGGAAATATTGTAACCCCGTCTCTCTTAAAAAAACTTTCTTTATCGTCAACTTTTGAAAAAGACATATCGTGGTATAACGTTCCATCGACATATTGCTTCCAAACATTGTAAGTATGATGTTGATGCTGAAGGATGATTGCTACACGCTGTTTTGTCTGGCTCAATGCCAAGGCAAGATTCCATGCCAAATGTGTGGTACCTACGCCGCGATGTGATCCAATAAAGCCATAAATGCGCTTATGACTACCTGGTGGACTTTTGTAGACCTCTTTGGGGGCAATCGCATCACTAGACAGTGTTTCACTCTTATATAACTCATTTACTGCATCGAGTACACTTTTGTAGCGAGCATCAATTGAAGAATTCATACACATTTCTATAACTCGCTTGGCCAGTAGCATGTCATTGCTCTTAAATGCATCCCACACTTCATCGCTTTGCATACAAAAGTAATGTTCACCTGATAGCGCGTAATATAGTATTGCACCAAATCCAAACACATCTGTCCATGGACCACTCTGAGACAGCCCATACTGTTCTGGAGCGCAATAACCTTTCGTTCCAAGAGGCACGGTATCTGCAAAGTGAAGTGGGTTGTATTGCCTTGCTATACCAAAATCGATTAATGCAATCCTTCCATCTGGCTTCACAATTATATTGGCAGGTTTAAGATCGCGATAGACAAGTGGCATCGGCCTCTCATGGAGGTATTTTAAGACATACGCCAGTTCATAGGCTATTCCATTCATGCGCTCCAAATTAAATGGACCCTGCTGTCTCACATAGTCATCTAAATTTACACCTTCTATGTAATCTCTGACAATCATCTCCCAAGCGCCCCATTCGAATACGTCAATTATTCTAGGCAAACTCTTATGTTCTAAATCTAGCAGTAGTTTTGCCTCCTGCCGGACGCTTGTGTGGTCTAATTCTATTTTCTCTTTGCAAACTGCTTTAAGTGCCCATTGTTTAGTCAACCTACAATCCCAGACCAAGTAAACAATTGCAGTCGAGCCTCGCCCTATTGCTTGCAATACCTGGTATCTATCATTAATAACAGTGCCATGAGGAATCACACTATCGTTCATTAGCCCTCCTTATTCAAATCCCTTAATTCAAATGAGAGATGACTGAAAGTCAATACATCGCCGTCAAACACCTTCATTTCACCCGCATCTCTTATATCACGTCCGTTGACAAATGTGCCATTTTTACTGCCTAAGTCTCTAAGTATCAACTCCCCATTGCATAGATGCATTTGTGCATGTTGCCGACCAACTTCTGCCTCGTCGATATACCATTGAACGATAGCGTGATTTCTTCCTACGAGCACCTGATCCCCTAACCATTTGAAAACAATCTGATTCTCCTTAAAAAAGGCCCACTGATGTTTGTCGACTTCCCTTAAAAGCATAGTTTCATTTTCAATTAGAGTCCGTTTCTCATGCATACCTTCAGGTTTCAAAGTGGACTGCTTCTTTGTGCATTGTTGTAGATTTGTCTTTTTTCCTACTAGAAGATAGCAACAAAGTAAATCGATACCGAGTACAAGACATCCCCAAGCATACTGCGCTTCTAGTAAATCCCCTGTTATTTCACTTAAAAGTAAGCTCCCGCCTATCATTAATAGAACACACATGCACTGTATCGCAATGAGTAAAAAAATCAATTTTAGGCGCTCTTTGTGAATATCCTTGACCTTTTGAACACCCTTTTCGGCAACTACCTCTTTGAGAACCTCTTTTGATGCTGCGCCGATATCGCTCTTTTTTGCATCCACTGTATAGCCATTTGTCTCAGATAGAATGCTTTCCAAAAGCGCATCTACCGTTTGGCCACCGGTAACTACATTGGGGAACTTGCTCATAAAACGGGTCAGTAGCACTTTGAAAGCATCCCGTGCTCTTGTGTAACTGTTTTGGTAGTCTTTTGAATTGCAGCTTGATTTGCTTTCTGGCAAATATAGCATTTTTACACAGGCATACCGAGATACAAAAATTGTATCTGCACTTAGGCATATGCGATCGGGACTTAACATATAGCGACATAGGTGATAAAAGCTATTCACAATATTCTTGAACAGCAAGATGGCCTCCTCAGGATTCAAAACCTCACTTTTTAGGTATTCATCAGCTGTATATAAGTTATTTAAAGCATACCTATATATGTTCTTCCCGTTGAAATTTATATGCTCCATCTCCAACAACGCATCTAAATCTCTGTTTAGTGTTTGTATTTCAAATGATTCGTAACAAAACGCATCGGCATCGATTACCAAATATCTCGATTGGTTTTCCTGTTCAATTGTGAACATTTGTTATCCCCCATCTATCTGTCATTTGCTACTGTTAACGCTATATTTCTCCTTATAACAAAAGTTGCATATTTGATATTGCTTACCCTGCCAAAATATACAATCTGGAAAACCTTCTGGAATATCAGCAAATGAAATTGCAATGACGTTCTTTGCACGTATCAAAGACCAGCACTTATGGGTATGAAATTTTCCACTTTCTTCAATCCCATGCGGCGTGAGATAAACTTCAATAGGCATCACTTTATCCCTGTATAAAAACTGATCTACACCCTCACATAGCACCCTAGCTTTCACTGCTTTCAGAGCTTTCTCTTCTCTACTAAACACATGCCTCACTGCAGAATCTTGTGATAATTGAGCAAAAGCGATCAGTGCATTCTGCTCTATTTGAAGATGTCCAGAAGCTCGAATCCCCATTTCACGACATCTTTTGTCAAAAACGTTTTGGAATATAACTTGAAGAACTGCACTCCGAAAATATGGCTCTAAAAGAAGTGCTTTCTCTTGTTGATTAATCGCATCAACCCCGAGAAGCTCAGCACCATCGAGGGCCCATTCCAATGTATCTGCCGTTTCTAACTCCAGCGAAATAAACATATTGAGCTTTGATGCAAGCTCTCCAAGGCTTGTATCTAATGCTCTTTGAAGGTTATAGTGCTGATACTGATAATTTTGAATTGAGATTGCGAGGATTGCGAGTAACAACAAAAACGGCAATAAAACTGTCGCTTCCAAAACAATACTCGCCCTGCATCTTCTAAATGCTAATTTACTAAAACGCCTTTGTAAAAGCTGTATGATATTGGGCATAAAATTTTTCCCTTGCTGAAAATAATCCCTCTAAACGGCTGATAAATGGTTATATCTACTTCTGTATAATGCTGTGACAATGGGCTATCTGAGTACAATTGCCAACAGTCAGCGACTCTAATTAACAGCTTTTCCTCTGGCATCATCATAAGAAGCAATCCAAGATAATCCTCATAATCCCATTTCATCGAAAAGGAAAAAGGGGGATTTAAAGCCTGTTTCTCTTGAGGTGCATTGCTTTTCAGATTGATCAGTGATTCTAAATCGACTGAAAAGTCACCAAACAACTTAAAAATCTCCACAGACTCTCCCGCGTGTAATGCTTGAAGGTCTGCCGCACTTTCTGCTATTGACCATCCAACTAACACCACACAATAAGTAACTGGATAGCTAATACCACCACTTACAGCTGCAAGCTCTGCAGCTAGCCATTGGATTGTCTCTTGTTTCCTAGTGATTAGGCCCACTGCATTTGCCCCCAAGCGGAGTAGTCCAATTTGTCCATCTACGGCAGCAGCATTTATGACCATTCTCCGATTACCAATCAAGATGTATTCCACTTGCCCTAAAAATTGGAGATCTTCTTCAAACTTAGAAGGCACATTGTATGACATGTGCTCGATAATATAGTCACTAATAATGGCTTTTTCTATTAAGTTTTGCCCCTTGTCTGTTAAAAGTGTAAATACGTCATGCCAGAAATTTGTCGCTTCTCTTAAGCGCTCATGACCTCGCACACTTGTCGCACCCTCTTCTTGCTGATTCTTGATATTTGATGTCTCCCAAGACTGACTTGGTAATGATTGATAGGTTTTCTCATCGATCTCGCCTCCGTAGATTCGAGAAATCGCTTCAAAGTTAATGCCGTTTTGTTTATCTAACCACGTCTGCAACACCTTTATTCTGTCTGGCGATACACTTTGCTCTAGAATATCTTTCAGCAAATTCTCGCCATTTATACTCGGCCATTCTGGAAAAGCAATCTGCTGATCTGTGAGTTTAAATGTTGCATCATTTTCGATATGATCTATAGCCC
>CALFXQ010000198.1 GCA_937958285.1 uncultured Fusibacter sp.
CGTGTAAAGGGCGATGTCTTTACCAGACATCACCCGATTAATTTTCCAAGAACCCATAGGCAAGAAAAGCGATGCCAAGAGCAGCATACCACCTGCATAAAACTTTATCGAAATTGGCATCGAACTTGAGACCTGCTTACTTAATGAGGCCATTGTCTTTTAAGAACGCTGCAGCGACGGCACTTGGGTCTTCGCCGTCGTATGCTACTTTTGCATTTAGAATTTGTAAGGTTTCTAGTGTCAATGCCTCAAAAGCCGGCTTTAATATATCGCTTATTTCTGGATACATCGCCATCACATCGCCACGTACCACAGGAGCAGGTAAGTACACAGGAGGAATCATCTTAGTGTCTGCAACTACCATGAGATTCATCTTCTCTAGTGCCCCATCTGTACCATAAACCAAAGAAGCATTTACATTGTCAGTGTCTTCAGAGAGCGCTTTGAGCATTTCTGCTGTGTTGCCCGAAGACAAGAGTATCAATTGATCGTCTTTGAGTTTAAAGTTATAGGCCTGTTCGTAGCCCAATAGTCCCATGGGATTCTCGGCAAAACTCGCAGCGCAAATGAGTTTAAAGGGCTTACCAGCATTGATATATGCCGCCAAATCCGTCATGTTCTCGATATTGTTCGCCTTAGCAAAGTCGCGCTTTACGGCGATCATTTCGGTGTTGTTAGCCGGAGCAGGCGTGAGCCAGTGAATATTTTTATTATCTAGGTCTAACTTGGCCGTAAAATCATACCCTTTTTGAGGGTCATTCCAAATTGTTGGATCTGTGGCATCCTCTGGATAATAGTACTGACCTGAACCCGTGTAATCGACAACTAAATCCACCTCGCCGTTTTCTAGTGCCTGTCTCAAGATATCTGGTGTGCCAAAGTTAACCTTATCTTCAGTGACAATGCCATTGGCTTCTAAAAGCTGAATAATCATGCGTCCCAAAACACTGCCTTCAGAATCCAGCATTGTCGCTACCACAACGGGCGTTTTCTCTGCCTCCGCCACCTCACCAGATGGCTCTGAGGCTTCTTCTGCAGGCTTTTGACAACCCGCAAATCCCATTGCAACTACAAGTAATGCCAGCATCAACAGGCCCATCGGGCGCATTTTCTTTACCGTTTTATATTGCGCATTTAAAATTTTCATAAAACCATCCTTAATCACAATGTGAATAACCCTTGGCCTATTCGAGTGCCAAGCCCCTTAAAAAAGCTGCTGCATTCATTTCTTTTGACTTTACTGGCACACGTTCAGAGATAACATCCTGCCATACAGGTGTTTCTATTTCTAAGTAAGGCGCTAAAATCCCCAACATGACCACATTGACCATTTTATTAGAACCTTCTTCAAGGCTGATGGCCAATGCATCGATGGCTCTGACGGTCACATCGTCTCTAAATTGCTCCATAAAATTATGAGGGTATGGCGCTTGCTCTCCAATGGCGAATACAGGGTAGATATCTGCTGTTGCCGTGAGCAATACCCCACCTGGTTTTAAGAAACTCTGCCATCTAAGTGCCTCTAGCGGTTCAAGCGCCAATAATACATCGGCTTCACCAATGCCGATATTGGGGGAGTTGACCTTATCGCCATATCGCACACTGCCCCAAACCTTGCCACCACGCTGCGAAAGGCCCACAACATCGTTGCTCTTCACATCGAAACCCGAGCGAAAAGCGGCTTCGCAAATCATATCTGTGGTCATCACCAGACCCTGGCCACCAACACCAGCTAATAGAATATTTTTCATGCTTGGCCTCCTTCAGTGCTGCGCTTTATAGCGCCAACTGGGCATACTTGCGAACACACCGAGCATCCCACGCACATGGTCGGATCGATTGAAGACTTTTGCTTATCAAAGCCTTCGTAATCCTTCATGTGAATAGGCGGGCAATTGGTTTTTACACAACTGCGGCAGGCGATGCATATGGATGGGTCCACATAAAAATGAGGCTCTTTAATTTTAAATTTAAGGGCACAAGGACGCGTACTCATCACGATATCGATGCCCGGACGCTTAAGCGCCTCGTCGATGACCTTTTTTGTCTCCTTGTATTGAAATTGATCGACAATATGAACACGTTCAAATCCCATGGTCTCTAAGAGCGCAGGAATTTTCACGCTCATATCAGAGCCATCGCCATAGTCTTTTGAGCTCGCATTAGGTTGACCGCCGGTCATTGCCGTTGTGCCATTGTTGAGAATGACCACGGTAATATTGTCTTGAGGATCTACTTGGTGTAAAAGGTTGATCATTCCAGTAATGCCCGAATGGAAAAACGTGCCATCGCCAATTACCGCCACGAGCGGTTCTGATCTTCCTGCAATGCGATTGGCCTTTGCCATGCCTTTTAACATCCCAAGGGATGCGCCCATACTGATTACAGAATCCACCGCTTCAAGTGGATAGAGAATGCTCATCGAGTAACAGCCAATATCTCCAATGGTCGTCTTCTTGGACTTTTTTAGAATGTCGAAGATGGGGCGATGTGGGCATCCTGCACAGTACATGGGCAATCTCCCCATCACCTCTTGAGCCTTTACAACTTCTCGAGGTGTGTCGGATATCACACCCGCCTCAACAAGACCA
>CALFXQ010000199.1 GCA_937958285.1 uncultured Fusibacter sp.
CAATATTTTGATTAAAGAGAAATTAACGAAAAAGGAAATCAAAAAGTTTTTTAAAGAGGTTGAAAAAATTGAAGCTTTAGAGCCAAGAATGAAAGCACTTTCAGACGACGGACTCAAGGCGCTAACGAGCGAGTTGAAAAATAGGTATCAAAATGGTGAGTCCCTTGACAGCCTGCTCTACGAGGCTTTTGCTCTGGTGCGAGAAGCGGCTAAGCGCACTTTGGGTATGCGTCATTATCCGGTACAGCTCTTGGGTGGCATTGCCTTGCATCAAGGTCGCATCGCCGAAATGAAAACAGGTGAAGGTAAAACCCTTGTGGCGACCTTGCCTGCCTTTCTCAATGCCCTAACGGGCAAAGGCGTTCACGTAGTCACGGTAAATGATTACTTGGCAAAGCGCGATAAAGATTGGATGGGAAAGGTACATACATTTTTGGGCATGAGCGTGGGCTGTTTAACAAACGACGTTGAGGGTCAAGAGAGAACAGAACAGTATCGCTGCGATATTACCTATGGAACAAATAACGAGTTTGGATTCGATTACCTAAGAGATAATATGGCCGTGCACAAAGAGCGCTTGGTTCAAGGTCATTTGCACTATGCCATTATCGACGAAGTCGATAGTATTCTCGTGGACGAAGCGCGTACGCCTCTGATTATTTCTGGTAGTGGCAAAAAATCTACAAATCTCTATCAAATGGCGGATCAGTTTGTGATTCATCTTCGCAAAGATGAAGACTTTACCATAGAAGAAAAAGAGAAGACCATTGTGTTGACAGACGATGGTGGGGTTCCAAAAGCAGAAAAGCACTTTAAGTTAGAGAATCTTTCCGACCCAGAAAATATGGAGATTTCGCATCATATTAACCAAGCGCTGCGCGCGCGTTTCACAATGAAATGCGATGTGGATTACGTGGTCAATAACGGTGAAATTATTATTGTAGACGAGTTTACCGGTCGTTTAATGAACGGCAGGCGCTATTCTAATGGTCTGCATCAGGCAATAGAGGCAAAAGAGGGTCTAGAGGTTAGGCGTGAGTCGCAAACCCTAGCCACAATCACGTTGCAAAACTACTTCCGACAGTACGAAAAGCTTTCGGGCATGACAGGTACTGCAAAGACAGAAGAAGATGAATTTAGACATATTTACAATATGGATGTCGTCATTATTCCAACAAACCGCACAATCGCCAGAAAAGATCTTCAAGATGTGGTATTTAAGTCCATTAAAGGCAAGTTCGATGCGGTTGTAGAAGAGATCGTCGAACGCCATAAAACGGGTCAGCCGATACTTGTCGGTACAATTACCATCGAGGTATCCGAGTATCTCTCGGGCGTGTTAAAGCGCCGAGGCATACAACACGAAGTGCTCAATGCCAAGCATCACGAGCGCGAAGCCGAGATTGTCGCCCAGGCAGGTCGATTTAATTCTGTAACCATCGCCACAAATATGGCAGGTCGAGGTACAGATATTATTTTAGGTGGTAACTCTGAGTTTATGGCGCTTAAAGAGATGAGAAAGCGCGGTTACAACGAAGAAATTCTGTTGGCAGTCACATCGCCCCTCGATTTTCACAATCCAGAAATTGCAGAGGCAAAGGCCATTTATCAAAGCATTCATTCGGGTTTTAAGGCCGAGACCGATCAAGAGGCTCAGCGCGTGCGCGCGGTGGGCGGCCTTCACATTATTGGTACAGAAAGACATGAATCGAGACGTATCGACAATCAGTTAAGAGGTCGTGCGGGGCGCCAGGGCGATCCCGGCTCAACACAATTTTATATCTCCTTCGAAGACGATCTCATGCGCCTCTTTTTATCGGATCGCATTAAGGGCATGGTAGAGAAGCTGGGCATGGACGACGATGTTCAAATTGAGGCCCGCTTGTTAACGAGGTCCATAGAAAGCGCACAAAAGAAGGTAGAGGGCCGCAACTTTGGCATTCGTAAGCACGTGCTTCAGTACGATGATGTTATGAACCGTCAAAGGGTGATTATCTATAGCGAGCGCCAAAAGGTACTCAATGGCGAGAACTTAAAAGACCATGTGTGGAGCATGTTCGAAGATGTTATCGATGCCATTATTGATCAGTACACAGGCACTACAGACTTAGTAGAAGATTGGAATCTAAAGGGCATAGAAGATCAGTTGCACCTTATTTTCTTTAAAGAGCGCTTCGAAATCCCCTTCGATACCGATCTAAAAAAAGAGCAATTAAGGCAGCGTATTATTGCAAATGCACAAATGTTATATGATCAGCTCGAATCGCAAGTTGGACAAGAGCGCCTCAGAGAAATTGAGCGCTTTGTGGTACTCAAAGTAGTCGACGACAAGTGGATTGATCATATCGATGCGATGGATCAGCTTAAGCAAGGGATTGGGCTACGTGCAGTCGGCCAGCAAGACCCGGTAAAAGCGTATCAGATCGAGGGCTTTGAAATGTTTGGCGAAATGATTCAGGCCATCAAAGAAGACACTTCTCGCTTCTTGTTCCACGTAAACCTAGAGATGGACACAGCTCGCGAAGAGAATGTGGTCATCACCAGTGCAAACCACGGCGATGCACCCAAAAAACCTCAACAGCGCAAAGATGTAAAAGTAGGTAGAAACGACCCATGCCCGTGTGGCAGCGGTAAAAAATATAAAAAGTGCCACGGTATCGACGAAGCTTAGCCTTGCCGTGGCAACTCTAAAGGAGGGATGAACATGTTGGCATTTGAGCGTGGCAGACAAACGCTTAAAGCACTGCATGAGCGTTTACTGGATCTGAGGGTTTCACTTTGACGTCCCACGTCTAGAAGCGCGGTTACAAACACTAGAAGCGGCTTTACTCGATCCAGATATTTGGAGCGAT
Source organism: uncultured Fusibacter sp. (assembly GCA_937958285.1). Classification (GTDB taxonomy): domain Bacteria; phylum Bacillota; class Clostridia; order Peptostreptococcales; family Acidaminobacteraceae; genus QQWI01. The sequence continues at coordinate 2,853 of CALFXQ010000199.1, forward strand.
CAGAGTAAATCCACGAGTTTATTGAGAGAACAAAAGGAAGTACAGCGCTTATTGGCGCGTTTTCAAGAACTAATCAATCAACACGAGGAACTCAACCTCATATGCGATATGGCCCTCGAAGAAGACGATGCTTCGTTAGAATCCGAACTCGAGGCGGGTTTAGTTTCCCTCGATGCCACCATAAAAAAGGCACGACTCGAAGCCCTTTTAAATGGCGAATACGACAAAAACAACGCCATTTTATCGATCCATGCAGGCAGTGGCGGTATAGATGCCATGGATTGGGCAGAACTCCTTTACCGCCTGTATCTCAGATGGGGTGAGCGACGTGGATTCTCACTGCAAATTTTAGACTATCTAAAAGACGATACGGCGGGCATTAAAAGTGCCACCATCAGATTTAGTGGCATTAATGCTTATGGCTTCTTAAAATCAGAAAAGGGCGTGCATCGCATTGTGCGTATCTCACCTTTCGATTCTTCGGGAAGAAGACATACTTCCTTTGCCGCTGTCGATGTGCTCCCTGAGCTCGATGACGACCACAAAGTGGAGATCAACCCATCGGATTTAAAAATCGACACCTACCGTGCCACCGGTGCGGGGGGCCAGCATATTAATACTACAGATTCCGCGGTGCGCATTACCCATATGCCCACCGGCGTGGTGGTTCAATGTCAGAATGAACGGTCCCAAATTAAGAACCGCGACTATGCCATGAAAATGCTGATGGCCAAGTTGATTGCACTTAAAGCACAAGAGCACAAAGATAAAATCGAAGATATTAAGGGTGATTTTTCTCAGATTACGTGGGGGAGCCAAATTCGCTCCTATGTTTTTCATCCCTATAATCTCGTCAAAGATCATCGTACAGGCGCGGCAAACAGCAATTTGCAAGTGGTGATGGACGGAGATATCGACCTGTTTATCGACGCTTATCTCATTGGCGAAAAAGCCGGCGACGACGACGATCTAGACTAATCCACCTTAAGGAGTTACATGTATGACCATAGAAAAGCGCATTGCAAAAGAGCTGGGAGTTCGAATTGAACAGGTCACAGCAGCCGTTAATCTGATCGATGAAGGGAATACAATTCCCTTTATCGCGCGTTATCGCAAAGAGGTCACAGGACAGCTTACAGATGTGGAACTGAGGCAACTCGGTGATCGACTCACTTACCTTAGAAACCTCGACAGCCGAAAAGAAGAAGTCATTCGTTTAATAGAAGCCCTAGATCAACTCACGCCTGAGCTTCAAGCGGCCATTATGGCAACAGATAAACTCTCCGAGATCGAAGATATCTATAGGCCTTTTAAGCCAAAGCGCAGAACCCGCGCGACCATAGCAAAAGAGAAGGGTTTAGAGCCCTTATCTGTACTGATGGCCGCTGAGCGAAATGAAGCTGCCATCGAAGCGAAGGCGCTAGAATTTATCGACGAGACTTTAGGTGTTTTGACGGTGGAAGATGCATTAAGCGGTGCAATCGATATATTGGCAGAACTCTACTCCGACAGTGCTCAACTGAGAGATCGTTACCGTCAGCGCTATTTTAAAGAGTCCCATTTGGTGTCGGCCCTTACAAAAGAAGGCGACCCTGAAAATCTCTATAGTATGTACCACGACTATCGCGAGTTGGCATCTAAAACGCCAGCCCATCGGATCTTGGCCATCAATCGCGCCGAGAATCAAGGGGTGCTAAAGCTCAAAGTAGATCTCGACCACGATCAGCTCGTTCAAGATATACAAAAGCGCACTTTCACTGAAGGTGTGGCCAATCGCTTTGTCGAAGATGCCTTTGCAGACGCTTATAAGCGTCTAATCGAGCCGGCTCTCGAGCGAGAGCTTCGGAATCAACTCACTGAGCAGGCTGAAGAGCAGGCCATTAGCGTGTTTGGCATCAATCTCAAGCAGTTGCTCCTTCAAGCGCCCATGAAAGACAAAGTCGTTATGGGTTTTGACCCTGCCTACCGCACGGGATGTAAAGTGGTGGTAATCGATGGCATGGGCAAAGTGCTAGACTATAAAACCATTTACCCGACAAAACCCACCTTGGATATAGTCGGTTCTGAGCGCGTATTAATCGACTTTATCGAGCGCTACAAAGTAGATGTAATCGCCATTGGCAATGGCACGGGCTCTCGAGAATCTGAGCAGTTTGTGGCGGAGATGCTCAAAAAGGTCAGCCGTCCGGTTCAGTTTACCATTGTCAGCGAGGCAGGGGCTTCGGTTTACTCGGCGAGTGCTTTGGCAAATGAAGAATACCCAGATATCGACGTGTCTGTAAGGGGTGCAATTTCTATAGGTGCACGCTTACAAGATCCGCTTTCTGAACTTGTAAAAATTGAACCCAAGGCCATTGGCGTCGGCCAATACCAACACGATGTAAATCAAAAAAGACTTACAGAAGTGCTAGACGGCGTGGTGCAAGATGCGGTAAATAGCGTGGGCGTCGACGTCAATACGGCTTCTGAGTCGTTACTCCAATATATTGCGGGCATCAACAAAAAGACTGCCAAAAATTTGGTGGCATATCGCCACGAAAAGGGCGGTATAAAAAAGCGTTCAGAAATCTTGAAGGTCAAGGGCATTGGTCAGGCGGCCTACACTCAGGCAGCTGGATTCTTGCGCGTTCCCCAAAGTTCAGATCCTCTCGACAGAACGGGTATACACCCTGAGCGCTATGAGGATTGCAAACGCCTGATGGTTAAGTTGGCCATTGAGCCTAGCCATATTGGCCAAGCGCATTTAGGGGCTTACGACAAAGCAAAAGCACTGGGTTTAAATGCCTTGGCAAAAGAACTTGAGCTTCATCCTGTTGTGCTAGAAGACCTTTTAAAGGAGCTCGATAAGCCGGCAAGAGATCCTCGTGACGAAATGGACGCGCCAATACTTAGAAGTGATGTGCTCACCATCGAAGACTTGTCGGTGGGCATGGTCTTAAAAGGCACAGTGCGCAATGTGGTCGATTTTGGTGCCTTTGTAGATATCGGCGTGAAGCAAGATGGCTTGGTGCATATTTCTGAGCTGTCGGACCGCTTTGTCAAGCGCCCCATGGACGTTGTGGCACTGGGCGATGTAGTTACGGTGAGGGTGCTGGGCATCGATGTGAATCGTCAAAAGGTGTCTCTGAGCATGAAGGGCATTTCAAAGGCATAGGCTGGGCCTTTGCTTTACTTGCTAGATTTTTTTAAGAGATAAAATTATTTTGTAAATTTCTCAAAAAGCAGTATAATGGAGTAGATGAATTTATCTGTCCTTATACTGTTTTTATTTTTTTGTTAAGAGCGAGGAGAATGCGCATGAAAAAAGGGGATTTAATCTGGATTGCTTGCCTAGCGGCGGTGGTAGCTTTTATGGTGGTTCCGGCCACAAAGGTTTACTTTGACACGTGGACAAAGAGCGTGCCCTACATTATGGGCTTTGTGAAATTTGCGATTTTGGCGACCATGGGCGAGTTGATGGCCATTAGAATCGTCACTGGCGACTATAAAAAGCCTGCGGGCTTGTTGTGGAGAGTCTTGATCTGGGGCTTTATCGGCTTATTGGTCACATTGATGTTCACTGTATTTGCAGGAGGCGTTAAAGGCGCTCAAACGGCGGGCTTACTGCCTTTCGAAGGCAGCAAATTGGCCTTTGCATTTTTTACAAGTGCCATTATGAACTGCTTCTTTGCACCTGCTTTTATGGCATTCCACAAGTATACAGATACATACCTCGATCTTAAGGCGGCACGGGGCGGCCTAGTAACCATAAAAGACATTACTGCTGCCATTGATTGGGATGGTTTTATCTCGTTTATTGTATTAAAGACAATTCCATTCTTTTGGATTCCAGCCCATACGGTAACCTTCGTTTTGCCTGGAGAGTACCGCGTAGTGGTTGCGGCGTTTCTGTCGATTGCCCTTGGCGCTATTTTGGCCTTCTCGAAAAAGTCTAAAGCACCAGCTAAACGCGCTTAACTGGCATGCAGTTTTAAACGGGAACCCTCTACTTCGGTGTGAAGCATGCATCGGTAGAGGGTTTTTTACACTTTGGTGGGGATATGGTATAATGGGATGTTAATCTGCGTATAGAATTAAAGATATAGGAGCATTTATGACTTTCGAAATAGCGTGTGTAGAATCGATGCAGGCTCTGGCTGCATGCATTGGCAAAGCGTTGACCAAGGGCGATGTCGTGGGACTGATTGGCGACTTGGGCACGGGTAAAACCACCTTGTCTAAGGGAATGGGCAGTGCCCTTGGCGTAGAGGGCCACATGTCGAGTCCGTCTTATACCATCGTCAATATGTACGCCTGCCATTTAGGTGCCCTTTATCATGCCGACGTTTATCGAATAGACGATGTGGCCCAACTCGACGACATTGGATTTTTTGACTATTTGCACGAAAAAGGCGTGGTGCTTGTAGAGTGGGCCGACAAGATTAAAGCGGATCTTTTACTAGAAACCGATCAATATATCGAATTACAGCTTAGCCCCAGCGCCAGCGGTGAAGGGCGTATTGTTCATGTGAGTGGGTATGCAGCCTTTGAGGAACGCTTTAAGGCATTGGAGGTAAATCATGCATCTTTTGGCTTTTGATGCGACAACGCCCGTAATGTCCCTTGCACTTCAAATGCCAACGGGCGAAGTGCGCATGTGCGAGGGTGGCACCAACTTTGAGGGTGGCACCCACTCCTTGCATTTGTTGCCGGCCATCGACAAAATCCTTGGGCAATCGGCTCTGAAAGTCGGCGACTTGTCTGGTATTGTGGTGGCCAATGGGCCGGGGTCCTTTACGGGGCTCAGAATTGCCCTTGCCACGGCTAAGGCACTCGCGCACCCCTTTCTATTGCCCATTTACGCGGTGTCGACCCTTAGGGGGCTCAGTTTTCACGGTGTGGGTTTTAAGGGGTATACCCTGTCAATACTCGATGCCCGCAGGCAGCAGGTATACGGCGCGCTTTACCACGGAGAAACAGAAGTATGGCCAGAGGCCACTTATGCGGTTTCTGATTTAATTGCGGAATTGCCGGCACTACTTGGACCCAATGGTCGTGTAATGCTGGTTGGCGACGGTGCGGTAGTCCATGGAAAAAGCATCCAGCAAGCCCTTGGGCATGGGTGTGTGATTCTGCCAGAGCCGGCCCTTTTAAACGATGCGAGAGGTGTGCTATGGGCGCACCAATTGGGGCATAGCAAGCCGTATGCCTATAATACACTCATTGCCAATTACTTGCGCATTTCGCAGGCCGAACGTGAGCGGGAAGCAGGTGTGAACCACGCGGCCCCCAAGATGCTGTAGGAGATTATATGACAATAAGATGGATGAAACTCGAAGATTTAGACGGCGTGATGTGCATCGAAAAGGCAGCTTTTCAGACCCCTTGGCAGCGCAGCTCCTTCGAGAATGAACTCTTAATGAACAATCTTGCCTGTTACCTAGTGTGCGAAATTGAAGGCGTCATTGCAGGGTACATTGGATGCTGGCATGTGGTAGATGAAGGTCATATAACAAATGTGGCCGTTCACCCCGCCTTTAGGCGCAGGGGCATTGCAAAGGCCTTAATAGAGGCCCTTATCGACTTTGCGCACACCAGGCAAATCGAGGCACTGACCCTCGAAGTGCGCATTTCGAACTTCGAAGCGATTAAGCTCTACGAGGGCTTCGGCTTTATCTCTCATGGGATACGCCCCAAATATTATCAAGATACTCAAGAAGATGCGCTGATTATGTGGGCATCGATAAAAAAGGAGACCCCATGAAGATTCTAGCCATTGAAACGAGCTGCGACGAAACGTCGGCAGCAGTGGTGGTGGACGGTCGTCAAGTCGACGCGAGTGTGATATACTCGCAAATACCCATTCACCAGCTCTATGGTGGCGTGGTGCCAGAAATCGCCTCTCGCAATCACCTAGAAAAGATATCTCAGGTGGTGGATCAAGCGCTGGTAGAGGCAAGCACATCCCTCTCAGATATAGACGCCATCGCCGTAACCTACGGCCCTGGCCTAGTGGGTGCCCTTTTGGTGGGAGTCAATTACGCAAAATCCCTTAGCTACGCCCTCGAAAAGCCCCTTATACCCGTGAACCACATCGAAGGCCATATTAGCGCCAGTTTAATCGAACACCCCGACCTTAAGCCGCCCTTTTTATGCTTGGTGGTCTCCGGTGGCCATAGCCATTTGGTGGTAGTTGACGATTATACCTCTTTTAAGGTAATTGGTCAGACCCGCGATGACGCCATAGGCGAAGCCTACGACAAAGTTGCCAGAACCCTCGGACTGCCATATCCCGGCGGTCCCCACATCGACAAACTCGCAAAGACCGGCAATGGCAAGGCCATTCACTTCACACGCACCTACCTCGAAAAAGACACCTACGACTTTAGCTTTAGCGGCATTAAGTCGGGTGTATTAAATTACCTCAACCAGCAGAAGCTAAAAGGCCTCCCCATTGTGGCAGAAGATGTAGCGGCAAGCTTTCAAGAAGCTGTGTTAGAAGTATTGGTGGCCAAGTCCCTTATGGCCCTAGACAATCTCAATATGCCCTGCCTAGTGGTGGCTGGGGGTGTAGCGGCAAATAGCCGACTGAGGGCGCTCTTTCACGAGCAGATGAAAAATCGCGCCGCGGGGGTTTACTATCCAAGCCCGGTTCTTTGCACAGACAATGCGGCGATGATTGGCTCGGCAGCCTATTTTCAGTGGATGGCAAATACAAGAGCGGGTGTCATGACAAAAGCGAACCTGGCCTTAAATGCATATCCAGCCTTAAAAATTGGCGAAAGCGTAGAATGACAATATTCTGAAAATTATATTAAGGAATATTCACAATTGTGAAGAACCTGGGGATATACCTGTGGATTATGGGGATATCTTTTTTTTTATCACAAATCACTCACATCTTGATGATAAACTGGGTATAGATTAGAAGATTGTAGCGCGCGGGCTAAACGCGATGGAGGCGGTTATGGCACATATTTTAGTGATCGAAGATGACTTTAAGATAAGAGACATTATAAAGACGTATCTCAAAACCTATGGGCATACTTATGTAGAGGCGAGCAATGGCCGCGAAGGATTAGCGCTTTGGGAGCCCCATACTTTTGAGGTGGTGCTGCTCGATGTGATGATGCCCGAGCTCGATGGGTGGACGGTGCTTCGCACTATCCGGGAGACTTCGAATGTGCCGATTATTCTATTGACAGCCAGAGACCAAGAGAGGGATAAACTCTTTGGCTTTGAACTAGGTGTCGACGACTATTTGGTCAAGCCCTTTAGTCCTAAGGAGCTAATGGCGAGAATTCAGGTGGCGCTTCGCCGCAATGGTGCAAAAGAAGTGAGTGATCAGTTGGTCTTGGGGCCAATACGCATAGATCTAAGGGCAAATCAGGTGTACCGCGAAGAGGTGTTGATGCGCTTGTCGCCAAAAGAGTATGATTTGCTTATTTTTCTGGCGCAAAACCCTCAGCACGCCTTGACTAGGCAGCAAATCCTAGATGGCGTATGGGGTCTCGATTTCTTTGGCGATGGGCGAACGGTAGACACGCATATCAAGCAACTGCGCGAAAGTCTTGGCCCATATAAGCATTGGATTGCAACGGTATGGGGAGTAGGATACCGATTCGAACCCGAGGTGCGTGCACATGAAGATTAACAATCTACATTTTAAAAGCTTAAAGTTTAAGATGATATTGGCCTTTTTGCTTTTGTCATTGACCGTTGTAGGCGTGCTGTGGGCATATCAGCAGTTTTTTTTGGCCAAGAACTACCAAAAGAGTCAAGAGATTTGGCTTAAAAGCCAAGTGCGCGAGCTGGCTAATCAGGTGAATCAAGGTAATACAGCCCAGGCCCAGATGTTATTCGATACCGTGTTTGTAGATGGCGGCGCATCGGTAGAGTGGTACGATGCGCAGGGCAATTTGATCGATGCCTCTTTGACATTCGACAAGAAGGGCTCTAATGGAAAAATGGGCATGGGGCACAACTTTTTAGTCGCACCAAGGCTGCTGCTGTCGGAATTTGGCAAGGAGTTTACAGAAAAGGGGTCGGTATTGGCGCGCGGTCCATTTAGTCGTGTGAATACCGAGCTCATTGTCTATGCACTGAGACTCGACAGCGGCGGTCTTGTTTTGGCCACGCTGCCCATAACGGCCATAGATGCTGCGGTAAATCTGATGCAAGGAGAGCTGCTTTGGCTGTCCATCTTAATTGGCGCCATAAGCATGTTAATCGGCGCTGTAATGGCCACCCAAATGACAAAACCCGTGGCCCTTTTAGAGTCGTCGGTCAAGCAAATGGCAACAGGGGATTTTACCGTGCGAGTTGCAGAGGAAGGTTCTCAGGAATTTATCTCACTGGCGCGCAGTGTGAATCAGATGGCAGAGGCCCTTGGTCGATTAGATCGACTCAAAGACGAGCTTATTGCAAATGTCTCCCACGAGCTGCGCACCCCACTGGGTATTATTAAGGGCTATGCAGAAATGCTTGTAGACATTGAAGATTTAAGCGCGGCAGACAAGCGTCGCCACCTTATGAGCATCTCTGAAGAGGCAACCCAGTTGGGCGATTTGGTGCATGCGCTGCTGGATGTTTCGCAAATGCGGGCGGGAACCATGGCGCTGGCATCGGAGCCCATTGATCTTTATGCATTTGTGCAGGAGGTCTCTGAACGATTCCATATGATCGCTCAAAGCCAAGGCGTTCATTTACAAGTCTCGCAAGTGTCGGCTAGCGCCTGGGCAGACAAAGTGATTTATTCCGATGCTCTGCGCCTCAAGCAGATTCTTAAGAATTTATTGGACAATGCCATTAAGTTTACGCCAGCTGGTGGCAGGGTAGACATCGTGGTCGATGGCAACCTAATTGTGATTAAAGATACTGGAATTGGCATTTCTCAAATGGAGATCGATAAAATTTGGGATCGCCACTATCAGTCGATACCCTCTTTAAAGGGCTCTGGTATTGGGCTTGCGCTCGTCAAATCCCTTTGCGAGCTTTTAAAAATCCAGGTTGCCATAGATAGTGAAGTCGATAAGGGAACAAAGATAACATTGTCTCTAGATTGTGTAGAAAAGATTCAATAAATCATCATGTTTTCATCACATTTAAGGCATAGAATAAAGCCATCCTAGAAAACGCTTAGATCACAGTGATCTAAACATGGACAATTTATTGGAGGCCAATTATGAAAAGAACACTATTTGCACTGATTGCAATGCTAGTCGTTGTCAGTTTGGGAACTGCAACTTTTGCAGATGCAATTACCTACAATCCCTTTGCAATTCTCGCTGAGCTCACAAAGAAAACCGAGGCAGAAATCAAGACATTGCATGCGACAAAACCCCTTGCCACCATTGCTCAAGAGGCTGACGTATTAGAGGCATTTAAAACAAAACTATTCGATGCAAAGAAGGCTGTAATCAATCAACGCGTTAAAGATGGCACAATGACACAAGCCGATGCAGACAAGGCGATTGCCGCAATCAAAACCCGCATGGAAACTTGCGATGGCACTGCTAGAGATTTGGGTAAATTGGGTCTTGGCTTTGGCAGACTTGACGGCGCTGGCAAAGGCTTGAGAGATGGTTCAGGCAAAGGCATGGGCAAAGGTATGGGCAAAGGCATGGGCATGGGAAAAGGACTTAATCGCGGTAGCTGTGGATTAAACTAATCTAAACCGTCCCCCTTATGGTTTGATAGATCATACAAGCAATAGAAAAAGCGACCGCTGGAAATATGAGCGGTCGCTTCTTTCTATTTATATTTTGAATCTGCTTGGTTTTCGCCGATTAGCTTTGTTCATCGGTTAATTCGGCCCATAGGGCATAGGCTTCGTCGAGTTCAACCTGTAATGCCTTTTGCTTTTGCACGATGGCCTTTGTACTTTCTGGGTCGCTGTAGATGCGCACATCGCACATGTCGTGGGCGAGCTTTTCGAGTTCGGTTTCGATGGCTTCTATTTGAACCTCTAGTGCTTTTAGCTGTTGATCGAGGGCGCGCTTTTGCAAAAGGGCGTCTTTCTCTTTGCGCTTGTCTTGCTTTTTCTCTGTTTTTGTCAGTATTGGCCCAGTGTTTTCGACAGGTGATTTGAGCGCTGCCTTTTTTTCTACAAAGTAACTGTAGTCGCCGTGGTATAAAACCGACTTTCCATCTTCAATCTCAATAATTTGGTTGCATACCCGGTCTAAGAAATAGCGGTCGTGGGAAATAACGAGCAAGGTGCCATCGAAGTCGATTA
>CALFXQ010000200.1 GCA_937958285.1 uncultured Fusibacter sp.
TACAGCATCTGTAAAATGTCTTCTAAGTCCCGCAGAGATGGGAATTAAAACATAGTCGCCAATGGTGTGACCGAACTTGTCGTTTATATCTTTAAAATGATCCACATCCATGATTACAATATAGCCACTTGGCGCTTGCTCCAAGAATTCACTAAAGTACCTTCGATTAAAGAGCTGTGTTAACTCATCGGTTCGCGCCAAGGCCATTAAGTTCTTCTTTGCTAAAATGGCTTCTGTCTCATCTTTTACAATGTACATCGTGCCATATGGCGCTCCCAGTGCATGGCTTTTAACCACAAAATAGCGCTCAAGCCAAGGTGTTGCACTCGTCTCAGGGCTAAACAAGGCCGTGCACGCCGCATGCTCCAGAGCAGATGTCCCAACTTCTAGCCCAGAAAAAGGCGAACTGCCGCTTCTTGCTGCGCGATTTAACAGTAGGACAATGTGCTTTTCATCAATGACTACAACCATATCGTCTATAGATTCCAAGAGCATTTCGTGGGTGAGATGGCTCAAAAATTGAACATCATAACGCCTTAGTGCTGAATAAATAAGCACCGCCATAGGAAAAAAGACCAAGGGCCAAATATCTACCCCCCATTTATCGCGAAAAACGATGTGTATGGGTGCGGCCAAAAGCGGTATGGCGCACCCAATAATTAGCTTAAAGTGCCGTCTATAATAAACCCTTGGCTCCTGCTTTACCTTTTTATGCACGCGCACCAAGGCGAGAGCGATGACTAATAGAATGGTCACCCCTTGAGCAAAATAGAGTGGGCCATAATGAAATTTTAAGACCCATCCAAATCCACTATTTATAAATGCAACCTTTTTATAGTAGCTTAACATTGCAGGATACTGCCATACCGAAAATAACGTCAAGAAACCACTGATCGTCAACGCTAAACGAAAGCCATTGGTGCCCAACTTTAACAAGCGTCGATCATCCATGGATCTCATAATCACTGTAAAAACTAGAAGTGGATAAAAGGAGATGCCAATATATTGGATCTTAAGCCACATCAAGGCTTCTAACAAAGATTGACTCTGAAGCTCAAAGGCATACCCCAGTGCATGGATTCCCATTGCCAACATTAAAAGCGCAAAGGCACCAGCGCTGCGAATTTGGCGATAACGGTATCCGTAATACGATAAATAGAAAAACAAACCACTGACAACTGTGGCAATGATTACAATCCCTGTGTGCAATTTTGTCACCTCGAGCATTTATATTTCAACTACGGTAGTACAATATGTCTTACCTTTAATCTCTCGTTTTGTATGGCTGCCCAATAGACCGCCCCGTTATAAAAAATTGGCCTTTCGAAAGCATTGAGTGGCACTTCACCTAATGAGGTAGCTGGTATGCGTACTTGGCCAGTTGCTGAAAGCACCATATAAAAGGACTCAATATTTGGATAAGATGTCGACCAAAAAATGACGAGTTGGTCTTTTGCGACTACAACCTGAGGCGCTACTACGGATCTGTCGGCGTATTGGGTCAACCATTGAACGCCATAGTCCGTTACTGGAACAAGTGGTCGGTTGTCTTTATCGTTGATGTCGAAGGCGGTAGCGCCAGTGCGCGCAATTCCGCCTATAAACTTATCGGGTGTACGAGAGGATTGATTGGGATTGAATATTTGCACAAATAAGTTTTGTGGCTCATCACTTGCCTCTTTGCCAATCGATTTTGCAGAGGCCCCCACAAGTGCAACCCCTGCGCTCGTCTGTGCAATATTGCCTAGTTGCGCATAGGTTTCGTTGACAATGGACATGTCGTAGTTGGCATTCGATGGCATAAAAAAGTGAAATATTACATCTTGCTGGTCTCCATAATTTGCATCGATACCATTGATGCGAAATCCCCTTGGATAAGCGTCACCGTGACTGGCAAATAGAAAACCATTTCGCTGTTCGCTATAGATCAAAGCTTGATTAAATGAATGCCCCGAAAATGTATTATCCGATAACTTGTAAGGTGTCATATCTGCTAAATTTACTGCGACAACTTGGTCGCTTTGATGGCCATCATAGCGCTCTTTAGAGTGATAATTGACGAGAATGCCCGAGGCAATCACTGAAACAGAATTGCCCGCGTCGAAGGGGACTTTTGTCTTTGCCAAGAACTGTGTACCCCATGGCGATGACTCGCCCTCAAAACCAGCGGATTTTACAAAGGTACCCTGATTGGTATACTTCGATATAAAAACAGTTTCAAGAGGTGTGGTGTTTTGTGGATTATCTTTTCCCCAAACTACATAGAGATTACCACTTTCATCCGAAATCACATCGCCTAGTTTTGGATAAAGCATTGCTAACACCACGGGTTTGCTATTGGGCAATTGAATGATGAGTTGCTTATCGCTGACATAGGCATATGCCAAACCTTGATCTTTGTATAAAAATTGTTGAACCGACGATATTTGAGCCCAGCGCCAATGAGAACGGGGTTGAGTATCCATCGCCTTTGGAACAAACTGTATGCCCTGTTCTTCTATGAGCACGGTTTCATCTTGTGCATTGTAATTTATCTCGTAGCCAAAAGTCTCAACCACAACTCTCAGAGGTAAAAGCGTTCGACCACCATAAATACGCGGGGGCACATCGAGGTTTAAGACACTACCATTAGAGCCCTTGACGCTTTTTTGATCGGTTTTAAGAACAAGCTCTGTTTGATTTTTATTTAATGTTGTGGTTTGGGTAACTGCATCCCACTTTACTAAAATCCCTAGCTTTTCACTAACTGCTCGAATTGGAATTAATGTACGGCCCTCAATGACCAGCGGCGGCTGATCAAAATCGACATAATCTCCATTTACAAAAACTTTAACGGGCATATTAAGTGCATATATCTTGTCGAGGCGAGTAAACCAACCAAAGGCGATCAAACATGTTACTATCGCAATAATAATGATTCTCTGAACAAATGAAAAGCCGAAGTGAACTTTGTGTATGGGATGCTGTAAAGCAGAAACTTTTACTGTTTCACGATTGTATCTCATAGGCATGCTCCTTCTGGCTCGCATTGTTTAAAATGCTTTGAGTGAGGGTATTTAATAAGACAAGGGCCGAAGCGTTTATTGAATGACTTACTTGATAATATATCAAAAGAAACTGGCCGATGTAAGAGAGGAAGTGCATAATCATGCTGAAAAATTTGAAAATTAGGTATAAAGTAATACTGCTAGTGGGCATAGTCATCTTAATGTTTACTGCTTTTATATCACTATATGTCATACCCTCTACTTTGACTACAATCAAAGAACGCACCACAGAGAACTTAAAGGCCTTAACCGAAGTTCCCTTTGGCGTGATACAAAAGTACCATGCACTCAGCTTAGATGGCACTTTATCTGAAGAAGATGCAAAGGCTAAGGCATTAGCTGAGATTAGCTCCATGCGCTACGATAGTGGCGTCGGATATTACTGGATTAACGACACGCAGACCCCTTATCCCAATATGATTATGCATCCTATTTCTCCACAGCTAGATGGTGTGACACTAAACGATCCAAAGTACGACGTCGCAAAAGGCGATGTTAAGAATCTCTTCAGTGCCATGGTGGATGTGGTTAGCAAAAATCCCGAGGGCACTGTTGAATATTTGTGGCCAAAACCTACACCCTCAGGAGTGACTCAAGATCAGCCAAAACTATCGTATGTGATAAAATTTGAACCCTGGAACTGGATTATTGGCACTGGCATATACATCGATGATCTCGATGCGATCAGAAATAATATTGTAAACAGCGTCACGGTGTTTACACTGGTCATTATCGGCTTATCTGTATTGCTGCTCTTCGCTATTCTCTTGCCGCTAAATACAAGTCTAAAGCGTATTGTTGTCGGCACAGAGCAATATGGCAATTACAACTTTAGCAGCGACATACCAATACGCCAAAAGGACGAAATAGGCGACATCGCCTCTTCAGTTAACAAAGTGGGTTTCGCCCTCAGGAATCTTCTTAACGACATTCAAGGTATTTCAAAAACCATAAGCGATAGTGCTAAAGAGATAAAACAGGACATGCAACAATTGAATAAGCACTCAGAAGAAACAGCATCTCGCGCTACTGAAATAGCCGCACTCATTGAAGAAACTGCCAGCTCGTCCGAAACCGTTCGCGCTATTGTTGAAGATGCTAAGAATGCAATCCAGTCTGTGGCATCAAAGGCAATCGACGGCGCCGATCAAGTTGAATCTATCCATCAACGTGCCGGTGTTTTAAAGGCGGATGCTAATAGTGCGAGTACCTCGGCTAGAAGTTTCTATGCAAGTTCGAAAATGAGACTTGAATCTGCAATAGGCAGTATGCAAGTAGTCGTAAAAATCCACACACTACTTAAGTCTATACTAGACATCACCGCTCAAACGAACCTATTAGCACTTAATGCTTCTATCGAAGCTGCTAGGGCTGGTGAATCCGGTCGTGGCTTTGCCGTTGTGGCGGGCGAGATTGGAAAACTCGCCGACTCGTCAGCATCCCTTGTCACTGAAATTCAAAGCACTGTTAAAGAAGTCGATTTGGCCGTAGGCAAATTAGTAGACGATTCTCAAGGGCTTTTGTCTTTTGTAGAGAACACCGTACTCTCTGATTACGACAAAATGCACAATATCAGCGAACAATATACACAAGATGCCTCTGTCTTTAATGGCATCATGATGGACTTAAGCGCTACCGCCCAGCAACTTGCCAGTTCAATGGAAACGGTAAGTTTAAATGTCACAGAGGTTGCAGAAGCCTCTCACGAAGGTGCCGAAGGACTTACAGACATTTTATCTCTAACCGTCGATGTCAGCAAAAATAGTGAAGAGATCGCAAAAATCGCCGAGGAAAATCAAAAGGTCATTGAAGCACTAGAGAAATTACTGTCAAACTTTAAAGTATAACTGAATACTTAATAAAAAAGCTAGTCAACCAAGGGTTGCTAGCTTTTTTGATTCGTAAAAACTCAGAAGTATCAATCCCGATAAAGAAGCGATCATCGTCATTAAATACACATTCTTAAAGCCTTTATTTAAGGTGCTTTGAAAGGTAGTTTCAATACTGCTTCCATTTACCTCGATTTCCTTTAAATAATTGGCCATGGCAGTGTTCAGTGATTGTGGAACAGCGGCTTTCATTATATCCATTTTGACATTGAGCGCTTTTAACTCAACCGCTGTGCGCTTCATAGCATTTAAAGCGGTTGCCATTTCTTCTAAGGAATTTTGCGCTGTATCGCGCTGAAGTGTCAAGTCATTGAGGTTTTTACTTATTTCTGCCATTTTTGTATTTAGGTCTTTCTTATCCTTTAGCTGCTCGAGCATTTTAACGGCTTCGCTCGGCATACTCGACAGCACAGAAGGTGGCAACATTTGCGCTAGATTCTGAGCCTGATATGGCATCGGCATACCCGGTGGTAGGCTTGACAACATTTCTTTCATCTTCTCGAGTTGAGTGAGGGCGATACCTTGTCCCACTATGCCTTTATTCATTCCCTCGATGCCTGCTTTTAATCCAATGTAACCCTCATTTAATGTTGTTTGTGCGGTTTGAATTTCTTCTATGCCGGCTTGTATCCCCTCTTGTCCCTTATATATGCCAGACTCGATGTTCGTAGTTAACTTAGGTATCATATTTAGGAAAATCGCCTCTGCAAATCGCTGTGATTTTTTTACAATCGTTGTGACATCACTACTTCTCATCTCTTCGATCATCTCATCGGTTATTGTCACCATGGCGTTGTCTTGATTCTCGGCTACCTTACCAAAATCCACGCTAATCGTTTCCATTGCTAATAGATCGGGGATCTCCACACCTTTGAGTTTATCTTTCATCGCCTCGTTGTCTTTTAATGCTTTAAAAGCCTCGTCTATTTCACGTGCATATGGCAATTGTGGTACGTGAATTTCTTTAGGCATCAGCGACATGACATCGCCTTGAATAGATGCGCCTGCATGTGCGATAAAACCAATCATAATAGCAGGTGCAACGGCGGTACCAAGAGATCTCACTAACGACAATGCTGCGAGTGCAGAGTTCGCTTCTTTAGGACTTGTGTTGGCTAGCATCATATAGTTTAGTGGTGTTCCGATGGTAAATCCCATGCCAGTGCCCACTAATGTAAGGCCAAATATAACTGTAAACAAATTTGGATAGCTCACAGTGACATAAACCATAAACAACGCGCCTATCAGGGAAATAATTAACCCTGCTCCAAGAACGCTCTTAACACCATACTTATCTATAAGCTTCCCTGAGATAGGAGCGCCAATTCCAGCAAATAAACCCAGAATTATGACCAAATAACCACCACTTCCAGTGGCAATGCGCAGCGCATTTTCTGAAAACTGCGGGACAAAAATGACGCCCATAAGCGAGATGCCCGTGGCCAAAGAGATGAGCATTGTAATCAAAATATTCCTGTTCATAAAGTATTTGAGGTGCATTACTGGATCTTTGGCTTTGCTCTCGATGAAAATAAAAAGCGGTAAAAGTCCTATAAAGAGCAGTAAAAATGGCAATACATCTGAATTAGAAATTGTACCTGAAAGATTGAAAAAATCGATATTCTTTAGGCCGTACAACAGTGATAAGACCATTGTAGTCAATGTGACAATACCCAATAGATCTAATCGATGTGCATTTGGTACGGTTTTATTCTTTAGAACAAAGACACCTGCTGCCATAATAAACAAGGTAATTGGCAAGTTAATATAAAAAATATAAGACCAATTTTCGATGCCAAAAATATCTAAGATGCCACTGCCTGCAGATGCGCCAAAAATATTGGCGATCCCGTAAACACCACCCACTAGTCCCAATGCAACGCCACGTTTTTCTTCGGGAAAGCTCGTCCCAAATTCTGCGGTCGCTATGGGTATAATGCCACCGCCACCTATGGCTTGAACAGCCCTTGCAATTAACATCATCGTGAAGCTCTCAAAACTTTGCGACAGGCCACAAAAGAGCGAGCCTAATCCAAATAAGAAAATGCTCGTTAAATAAACATACTTACGACCATATCTATCTGCAAGTTTTCCCATAATAGGAATGGCTGCAGCATAGGCTAATGTATATATGGTAATCATCCAGATTCCCGTTTGGTCATCCACGCCAAGTTGATTTTGAATGATCGTTCTTGCCGGTGTGACGATACCCGTATCGATGGCACCCATAAAAATACCCGCTAGATAGACGATTACCAAAAGTATGAGACTTCCCTTTTTGGCTGCTGTATGATCTGCTTTTAATGTATCTTGAATGTATTTAGGCATGCGTTAGCTGCTCCTTATTGTCATATAGTTGCAAAAGCAACCATATTCAATATAAGTGTTTTACAAGCATTTAGCAATAGCATTTAATGCGCTTTAAACAAAATAGTTGACATTCAATTCTTTGTCGCATCGGTGATTGGTCTTTGAAATGCTATAGGTACTTCTCGATTTCTGCAATGAGTTGGGCAAACTCGGGCAGATTTGCATATCGAGCAGCTTTTGCAATGGGAATAAAGACTTGCCTTGTCTCGTTTTTATAGCGCATAATTTTTTCGTCACTTCCGCATTGAGCCAAAGATTGCATATTGTCTAATCTATCGATGAGCTTGATATAAAAAGGCACGTATTTAATAACAATGCGCTTCATATAACTTTCAAAATCAATTTGTCCATCTTTTGTCAGGGTTTTTACATCATTTGCGATCTCTTCTGTAAAGGTTTTAGCGATAGTTTGGTAAGTACATGCAGTATCTTCCAGAACATCGTGCAGCAAGGCGGTGATGTATGCCTGGGTGTCACTATGCAGTCGCACCCTGTTGGCTACGCGCTCTACATGTCCGTAATATGGGGAGCCATCGTCGCGAAGTTGCCCTGAATGCGCTTCTTTTGCAAATGCTATGGCTTTATCTACCAATGCATTCATAAAGGATTCATCGATAGGCTCTTGTTCAAAAGCATCGTCGAAATCCTCATCCCTTGCTTTTTTTGCTGTGTTCTTTTGTGTTGATTTAGTTGATTTAGTTGGTTTAGTTGGCTTATGTGTTGAATTTTTCATATTTCACTCCTTATCTCATCACCCAAGAGGGTCTCATTTGCATGTTCAGTTCGCTATTCATATCATAGCATGCGTTGCATAGAAATACACCTAGTTGTGCGATCCCCAACTGGTTAACAATTGGACGCAAGGGGTAATTAATGGTATAATCGACTATCTGATACTATCAAATTATAAGAAAATGAAGGTGTACAATATGGATTTACGCATCGATTTATCGGCTTATGCACCCCAAAAGACGTATTCACGCATGGGTACTAAGGTTTTTCTCGACCCATTCCGTCAAAGTCTTGTGCCTCTATCGCCTGAAAACTTGCTACTATATAAGATGGCGATGTATGTTCATCACGTTATGGGCGTGCCAAAAGGCAGAATGGCCATACAGCAGAGCCTCAGAAAATATGGCGTTGATTCAACAAAAGTGGTGTCGATTGTGGTTCACGATATGATTGATGGCAAGTTACAACCTGTAGCGCTTATCGATTGTGCGGCGCCTGGCAACCCCCTTTCTTTTGCACCTACAACACAATTAGAGGAATTTGCTAAGTCCAAGGGAATCTTGTACTTAGTCGTTACAAACGGCGTAGAGATAGATGCCTACATTTCTAGGGCAGACCGACTTACCTTTTGGAAAATTGACAATGTACCTCATTATCAAACCATTTGTACCGGTCACGCACAAGCGCCACCTATTGTAGTCACTGCACCCGTCGAAGATTTAAAGGGCAAGCATGCGAAATCTAAGTCTGCTAAGTTAACTGGCACGGCTAAACCGACTAAGGCTGTGCCTAACCAAGCCCAGCTATCGCCTGAGCATATGGTGCAAGTCACATTGCTAAACGAAGCACTAAAAGATACCAAGCATAAGATTGGTCCTCAAGAACACGCTGGCATTAAGATGGTGCGCGATTGTGGCAACCGAAAGAAAAGCATTAAATTGAGTGAGCATTCTTCTGAGGCAGTAAGGCAACGTGCTTTTATAATCGAAGACTTTCACAAGAACCATCAATTGATGTGTATTGACATCGACTCAGAACAAGGGCATCCGCCTACACTTTCAGTCACCTTAGACAATGTGGACCACCGCCAGGTGGTGTACGCACTCGATTTCAAAAGCACCCTAGACTTTAAAGGCAATACGGTGATTTGGACTGTCGATTTAGGTGCGATGTTCAAATCCTATGGACCCGATTTCATTGAGGGGTTGAAGGTTGCCATTGCAGAAAAGACCGCACCAGAAAGCGCTTCTAGTGCCCTTCATCTCAAGGATTCAACAACCTTGTATTTGGGCAGTATAGCAACTTCAGAGACGATTTATTGCAACCAGCCTGAAATCGCTGCGCTATGCATGAATCTGCTCGCTTTTGCACTTATTTTAGATGAGTATCGCGAAACCATAAAACGCGTGCAAAAAAAAGCTAAGAAGTAATCA
>CALFXQ010000201.1 GCA_937958285.1 uncultured Fusibacter sp.
AGAAGATGTAAAGAAAATACACCCATCCCATCCAAAAATTCAGTTTGAATACTTTCAACAATTTCTTTAAATGCCTCAAAGTCTTCCTTAACAGACATAAAAAACTCGTGTACTTTTTTTCCGTCTTCTTGTATGTGATTTTCCTTCAACTCATGATAGGTTTTCTTAAATTTTTTAACAGACTTATTGAAATGCCTTTTGGCAACAGTTTCAAAAGGTTCATAAACTGCTCCTTTAATCTTAGCACCACCGATTGTGCAATTATAGTATTGGCGACCTGAAAAATCGTTGTTTATCTCTTGCTCGAACCACACTCTAGCATCAGAGTAGTGCTTGAGCGTCTTTATTAAACCACCCTCATTAGATTCCACATCTACTACAGGCTCGTTAGCATCGACCGATGCATCATAGACTTCCTGATGGTCTTTAAAGTACTTTTGTCCGTCTTTTCCGAAGGCGAGTTCTTGGCCAACCATTACAATGGGATTACACCCCATATACTTTAGAAGTCCAAAGCTCACATTCGCGCAGTTTAGACCAATTTCAACTACTTCATCGCCTAGAACATTGCAAATTTGTCTAGAAACTGCATCGCCATTTCTATGAATTATGACGGCATCGTGAATGTCGTTGAATGTTCTTGAGTCTACAACTCCGGGACCGATAAAGACAGTATGATCGTTGTAGTTTGTATCTTGATAATACATGTCATACACAATGTCATCTCTTTCAATAGTGGCCATTGCATCTGGGTACACGCCCTTGCTATAAAGCTTGCGAACAACCGTATCTACTGCAAATATAAGTGCACGGTCTTGATACTCTCTAAGTTGATCAATTAGCAAATCCATCGATGGACCTGCACCTACCATAATTGCAGGTGTATCTTTATAAATATTTTTTAGTGCCTTAATCCGTGGACTTGCAAGTGTTACATGTAAATTGTTAACGTGATTTTGAACGCCTATAAGCGTATCAACTACATCATTTCCAATGCTGGTGATTCGAGTTTTTGTCTTCTCGAAGATATATTTCTTGATTTCAATTAAAAATTCAGGAAATAACGCATGTACGTATGGACAAGATACAATCGAAAGATTGCTCATATTATATAAGACCTGAACAGAATTCATTAACACTGAAAATTGCGTTGTGGCATCTCTTGCATCATTTGCAAGAATAAGCTGAATTGCACCACCAAGTAAAACACCCACTTCATCGTCGCCCGCCTCTAGAATAATCCTAGAATCCATGGACTTTTCTATAATAATGAGATGTGAACGCTTTGTCATTCTTTCCTTGATTGCTTTAATTAAACCCAAATTTCTAATTCCAAAAACTAAATAATTAGTATGATAGTTAAAATCGAGTCGACTTAAAACACCTGAAATTTCACCCTCTTCATCTACTGCGCTGAAAATTCGCTTAGGATAAGTGATAATTACTTCTTTATTTTCTATTGGGGTCAGTACAAAGCCCTCTGAATCTTTTCTTAGTTGATACAATTTTCTCACATTGTGCTCCTTTTCTGATAGTCTTCTATGTATATATCGTCATATGTCATACTTTTATCCACTCAATAATTAAAAAGAGACTGTAAAAGTATTTACAGTCCAAAAGTACTTACAGTCTCTTTATGTATTATCTCAATAGTTGCAAGACTCCTTGTGGCGCCTGGTTTGCCTGAGCTAACATCGCTTGTGCTGCCTGGTTTAATATGTTCGATTTAGTGTAGGTCATCATTTCCTTCGCCATATCAACATCGCGAATACGAGATTCGGATGCTTGAAGATTTTCAGCCGATGTATCTAGGTTCTTAATCGTATATTCTAATCTATTTTGCATTGCACCAAGACTTGAGCGTGTAGTAGATACTTTGGTAATTGCCTGGTTCACAGATTCTATCGCATTAATCGAACCAAACTTACTATCAACCTTTACATTGGTTACACCTAGATCTGATGCCTTCATGCTTCTAATAGAAATTAGTGCAGACTGTCCTGCATTGGCACCTATTTGAGCCATGACTGCTTCATCTAAATTGGTCCCTGCTGCCTCAAATCTTCCAAAAGTAATCGTAATTGATTCGCCTACTTTCATTGACGACAATGTCAGTCCAGCAGCTGTATTAACTGCGATTACAGTTGCTGCCGTTAAAAGTGCGGTAGTAACGCTGATTGTAGTCGATGCAACCGTCAAGTCAGTGCTCGTTGTACCTGATTGTCCGAAAATACTGTAGTCAGTGGTTGCAAAGGCTCCACTTTCTGCAATTCTTACGATAGTATAGGTCTCATTTTTTAGTGCGCCACCAGTTAGTAAAGGATCGCTTGCAAATGCCGAACTAAGCGTAATGGATGTATTGTAGGCATATTTTACGGTTCCCTCTACAATGCCTGCGAGCCCTTTCGCAGAACCATCTAATAACTTCTTAGTATTAAACTCTGTTGTATTAGCTATTCTGTTAAGCTCAGCTTTTAGCTGCTCTACCTCAGATTGAAGTTGCTCTCTATCTTGATCCGTATTTGTATCATTGGCAGATTGCACGGCCAGTTCTCGCATCCGCTGCAAGATGTTATGAGATTCTGTTAGAGCACCTTCTGCAGTTTGAATTAAGGAGATAGAATCTTGTGAGTTACGCGATGCCTGAGATAACCCTCTAATCTGCCCTCTCATCTTTTCTGAGATTGCCAAACCAGCAGCATCATCGCCTGCTCGATTGACGCGATAACCCGATGAGAGTTTCTCTAAAGACTTTGATTGTGAACTGCTGTTAACGCCTAATTGCCGGTGTGCATTCATAGCCATTAAATTATTGTTTATTCGCATTTTTTCCTCCTTTAACAACTTAACTTTCTCAA
>CALFXQ010000202.1 GCA_937958285.1 uncultured Fusibacter sp.
AAGTGTTAAAATACAGGTATTTGCCGAACTTATCCGTTATAAAAACGGGTATAGGCAATTGCTCTAATAAGCTCATTGAAAAACCTTGACTCATATCAAATTTCTTTATCATTTCACTTATCTCTTTCACAATGACCTCCATAAGAAAATAATACGCTTTCTTATATAAAAACACCACTTGATTTTTTTAATTAGTAATGCTAATATAAAAGCAAGAACACACCCCCTCCCGCACGGGGTAGGGATTAAATGTTAAAGGAGCTTTTATGAAAAATATTCGCGTCGAAGAACTCATTGACTTTCTCCAGGCACAACCAAACACCCAGCTCATTGATGTGCGAACGCCTCAAGAGTATGCAGCTGGCTATGTTGAAGGATTTGTCAATATCCCGCTAGATAATCTTATGCATGGTTCTATCTCTGTTGAACAAGAAACTCCAGTGATTGTTATGTGCCATTCAGGATCTAGAAGCCTTATTGCATGTCGCACCATCGAGATGGCAGGCCACACTAATGTTTATAACTTAGTCGGCGGCTATATGGCTTTTTAAGGAGGTCATTTTGACGATTATAGGTATTCTAATAATTTTGGCAATCGCCATTTATGTTCTCGCTCCAAAAGGTAATGTCAAGGGCATTAACGCCATTGATTCCGATGGGTTAAGAGCTCTGGTTTCACAAGGTAATCTTCAAATGATCGACGTGAGAACACCTGAAGAATATCGTTCCAATCATGTTAAAGGCTTTAAGAATATACCCTTACAGCAGTTAAATACGCAACTAAATACACTGGACACTTCAAAACCCATAGTTGTGATATGTGCTTCTGGTGCTAGAAGTGGCCAAGCCTCTCAACTGCTTTCAAAAAACGGATTTTCCTCAATTTATAACTTCAGCGGCGGTATAAACGCATATAGAAAATAAAACACCTCGGCTCTTGCGATAATATTTCGCGAAATGCCGGGGTGTTCTCTATTAGGTGCTCTATTCCCAAGTGCCTGTTCTAATTGCATCTATTAGTGTTTCCGTCTTCTTTGTATCGTGAAAAAAATAAGAGAGTCCATCTTTCCCTCTACCGGTTTTTGCCGGTGGAATTAAATGAAAATACACTTGGTCTTTTGAAATGGATTGTGCCATAATGGCAAGTCTAGCACCAGTCATTAGGCTCACATCGGTCTTTACATACTTTAGGCCCTGATATAAAACCACGGGCAAACGCCATGTGAGCGTTTTATTTATTGCAGACTTGACAAACTGTTGTTGCCTATCGATGCGTTGAACATCGCCTTCTCTTATTTTGCCATCGTTGGATTTACGGAAACGCAAATAGCCAATCGCCTTACTCCCAGGTATATTTTGCAGACCTGCATCGAAATCGATGTGAAGAGGAGGAGTAGCACTTCGATCGTCGTATTCCATTTTAAATGGAACATCGACTTCAACCCCACCAAGTGCATCGACAACGCCCTTGACGGCAGCATAATCGACTTCTACAAAATAGTCTATATCTAAGCCAGTTAAGTTTTCTACCGCCTCCCTTAATCCAGCTGTGCCACCACCTTCTTTAAAACCATAAGTTGCATTTAATTTAGATTGACCAAGACCATTATGACCAGCCGTTGGATAGTAAGTATCTCTTGGTATATGCATCACATGGATCTGATCGGTGCTAGGATTTAGCATTACGATCATGATTGTATCTGAGCGCTTTCCTTCGAGACCATAAACCAAGAGATTAACCGGTTTCTCATCGAGAAAAACGATAGCAATGGCACCCGAAACAAGTGCAGCGACTATGAGTATAAATGCGATGAACTTTTTCATCGCAAAGGCTACTCTTCAGACCAATTGTGATATATGTTCTGAATATCGTCGTTATCTTCGAACAGATCAATGAGCTTTTGCATATTTTTAACATCGTCGTCTGATGTCAATTTAACCATAGTCTGCGGCAAGTATCTTAGTTCCGCCATAGAAAATGCATAGCCCGCCTCACTTAAGCACGAGCGTACCGCGCCAAAATCCTCGACTTGCGTATAAACTTCGTAGTGCTCGTCTTCGACGATAAAGTCTTCAGCACCCGCTTCAATAACTTGCATCTCTAGAGTTTCTTCATCTATTGTTTCAATTTTATCTATAACAATAACGCCTTTTCGATCGAACATAAAACTCACACAGCCATGGGTGCCCAAGTTTCCCTTGCCCTTTACAAAGTAGCTTCTCACATCTGCTGAAGTGCGATTTGTGTTATCTGTTAAACACTCGACTAATACGGCTATGCCACCGGGTCCATAACCCTCATAGGTAAGTTCTGTATAGATAACACCGTCGTTGTCGCCGGCACCTTTTTTTATTGCACGATCGATATTGTCGTTTGGCATATTAGCTGCTTTCGCTTTTTCTATAGCGGTTGCCAAAGCGGCATTATATGCTGGATCTGCGCCACCTTCTTTTGCAGCTACCATAATAAAACGACCTAATTTGGTGAATATTTTTGCCTTCTTGGCATCTTGTTTGCCTTTTCTTTGAATGATTGTACCTATTCTACCCATCTATATACTCCTTTTTAGCTGATGTCAGCATATTAAACGCATGCCTATTTTAGCACGAGAACACCCTATAAGCCAACCGATTTCACAAAAATGCAACATTTAAATTGCTTCTTTTGTGGATTTGGTCATTGTCTGTAAGTAAACGATAGGCTATAATGAGTTGTTATGTTTTTCGAACATCCATACAAAGGAGAGCAAAATGAAATCAAACAAACAGGGTTGGATCGTCGTCGCAGCCGGCGTCGGTATTAACCTCGCCTTCGGCATACTCTATGCTTGGAGTATCTTTGGAAGCGAGCTACAAAAAACACTCGGCTGGACAAAAACGCAATCATCTATTCCTTATACAGTAGCAATTATTATGTTTGCAGTAATGATGATTCCTGCGGGTCGCCTACAAGACAAAATTGGACCGCGTTGGGTAGCAACCATAGGGGGCTTGTTAATTGGCGCAGGTTGTTTGTTGGCGAGTATCCTCCCAACATTACCTGGTTTAACATTTGCCTTTGGCGTACTGGCGGGCTCTGGTATTGGTTTGGGCTATGCCTCTACAACACCACCTGCTGTTAAATGGTTTCCACCAGAAAAGAAAGGCCTTATTTCCGGTATTGTAGTTGGTGGTTTCGGTCTCGCCTCACTCTACATTGTGCCCCTCAGCAAATTCCTTCTCCACGAATATGGTATTTTTCCATCATTCCGCATTTTAGGTATTCTCTTCTTGTGTATGACTTTGCCTTTAGCGCAACTCGTTAAAAATCCTGCACAACCTACACCTTCAAAAAATCCGCAAGCAAAGAAACCAGCTGTCGATCTTACTGTTTCTCAAATGCTCAAAACTAAGGAATTTTATCTGCTTTGGTTTATGTTCTTCGCCGGTGCTACTGGTGGTCTTATGACAATCGGCAGTCTCAAGACAATCGTCACTAAAATATTGGGCGAAGGCGCTGGTTTCCAACTCGTTGCATTTGCAGCCATCGCCAATGCACTTGGACGACCTGTTGCAGGCGCTGTTTCAGAGAAGTTTGGCCGCGGCAAAACCATGGCTGCACTATATGTATTGCAAGCAGCTGCACTCTTTTTCTTCAATAGTCTCTCCAGCTACTTCCTCGTATTCGGTGCAGCGTGTATCATTTACTTCTCTTACGGTGCGATGTTGGCTGTTTATCCCTCATCTGCTGCAGACAATTACGGTACAAAAAATTTAGGTATCAATTACGGTGTCCTATTCTCTGCTTGGGGAGTCGGTGGTGTTATTGGTCCTATTATCGGTGGTAAAATTGCCGATACAACAGGCTCTTACGAGTTGGCATTTATTGCATCTGCATGCATGCTGCTTGTCGCAGCGGTCATTGGCTTTTTCTACAAGCCATATCACCATAAAAATGCCTAGTATAAACATTTAAACATATAGAAAGCCCCTCGTCTCACAGTGAGATTAGGGGCTTTTTTATGTGCTGTTACTCAGTCCTTTTGGGGAGCATTCGCGAAAAAGCACTTGTCCACTTTATTGGGTCTCTGGGTGCATTTACGTCGTTGTGGTGGCCTTTGGGTTTCATTGGCGAGAGTAGAGGTAGCTGATCAAACCAATCTAGTGCCTCTTCTTCTATGGGTTTTGGCGTTTCTATACACCACACCATCACACTGTAGTCTCTCTGCCTTAATACCTCTTTGCTTTGTGGGTTCGTGTAGATTTGTGACAAGGTTGTCTCACACCAAGCAGATTGCCAAAGCTGGACAATGCCATCTGAGAACAGATCAAAACTATCAATGTCCTCTCGCTCTTTACACAAATCTACGACTATTGGAGCACCCGTCGCTTTGTTTATAAGGCACGCTCCCATTAGCAATGGCTTGTTCATCTTTTGATACTGGGTTCTCAATAGATGCATTTCACTGGCATTATACCTCGCTCGACTAAAGCGAATTTCTATAATCTTCGATGCTTGCTGGGGGGAAACGGTATGGATAAGTTCATCAGCAAGTCCATACATGCCATTTCGCTGTACAAAATTCAAATAACTCTCCACGGGAAGAACAATAACTTTTGGAATATATTGAAGGGCATACTTTTGCTTATAGCGCGCCCTGGCTTCTTCTACAACTTGATAACCAGACACATATGCATCTATTTCTACGGCTTGTTCGAAGGTCAATAAAAAATCGTGCGCCATCCTCGCCTCCTCTAAATACCTACTCTCATATTATAGAGAGTGCTATCTTAAGATGCAAGCAGACAATTTGAATTATACAGTCCAGGCCCCCATCGTATTTACTTCATTGCACGATATGTGCTCTAACATGTTCTGGAGTTCCGATTCGGATATTGGCGCACTACCTTCTACTTCCAGTAAAAAGCGGTACTGCCCTGGATACTTGGGAATGGGCCGTGCGTGTAAGGCCAGTACATTGATATTTTTTCTTGAAAGTACAACGAGTAGCTCACTTAATGATCCCACTCTATGTTCAAGGTCGATTGAAAACATCCAAACTTTGAAGCTTTGATCCGATGGATGCACCCTATTCTCTTTTTTGACGATCTTTGCAAAACGCGTTTCATTACAGGCATATGCTTCTACATTTGTTTCAAGCACATCTAATTGCGCGCGATATTGTAAGAGTAAGTCATCGCCTATTATTGCCATGGCAGTATCCGGGTGTTTTGAGAGGAGCATCTCAACGGCATCTGTGGAGCTATCGGTGTAGCAAAGCTTAATATTTAAACGCTTTAGGTTTTTTGAACATTGGTCAAAGGCTTCCCGCTGAACGAGGAGCTCCATAACTTCACTTTGACTTTGGTACTCCCTTAGACTTTGGTACTCCCTTAGACTTTGGTACTTCCTTTGAACTTGGCTAGATACTAACATGCTTTGCCCATCACATGGGCGGTCGCGGTCGAGATTGCGATTTCTTCGCTTCACTAAATGGTGTGCAATAGGTTGCTTAAAGACTGCCTCTATCCAAAAGGACGATGAAAGCAACCCATCCACTATTGGTCGTATCAATCCCGTGGTGCTGTTTTCTATTGGGACGATAGCTGCACATATATGCCCACCTTGCAGTTCATCTATCAGGGCATAGAGTGAAAGGCTATTTTTTATGGCTTGAGGATTCACGCACATAGCTTGTGCCGCTCGATGTGAAAAAGTGCCCGGCTTACCCAAAACGCCCACCAAATGGCTATGCATGACCCTGAACCGCTCTGCTTTCGTTCACAATTCGCTGGTAAATCTGCTTTACGGCAACCTGATCCACCTTACAGACCTGTTTTTGCACGCGCTTAAAAACGGTGTTTTCTCTTGTTGGATCCACAATGGGCATCTCAGAATCGCGCTTTTCTCTTCCAATGGCCTTAGCGCATTGTAATCTATCGGATAACAATTGGGCAATACGAATATCTATTGCATCGATTTCATCTCGCCACATATGTGTTAAGGCTTGCTTTTGGCAGCTCATCCAAAAATCGCCTATTGCCTTTTCGGTGTCTTCTCGAAGTGCTAGACGGGCTTCCCTTAAAAGCACTTCAACGCTTTTAATCACAGTATCCAAAGACTCCCTGTTAGCGTGAAGGACTTGCGACCACAAATGAGCATCCGATTGGGCTAAACGCCTATTGATGGCGAAGCTCGGTGGTTCTAATGACGCATGCCCTTTAGGCATTAGTCCCCATTGGATAACTGCCAACAGATGTGTGAGGTGACTTGTGACCGCATAGTACATATCGTGATCGCTGGGCTTTAAACGCTGTACTTCAAATCCAATTTGTTCCAACAAATGCGCCACGTCTCCCTCTAATTGATTGGCAGGCAAGGTTGAGGAAGCACTGCTTAAATTTGAGGCCTCAAGATGCTCATGTTGCCAGCCCACAACTGCAGTTGCACCATTTATAGCCATTGGTCCCCCCTTGGAAAAGCCCCGTTGCTCACTGCCCATTATTGGATGAACAGGCACATGACAAGATGCTAAACCAAGACGCTTGGCAACATGGGCTAAATGTACCTGTGTTGAATTCAATGTGATGATAGCACCTGTGTCTTTGAGCTGGATCCCCTTAGTATCTAGAGCCTCAGAAAGATCTGTTAGCCAAAGAGCTGTGGCACTTTCTGGAACGGCCAAGAGAATCCAATCAAATGCCCGTATAGCTTCGTCATCTGGCATATCGCCAAGGGCCGATAAATCCTCTGCCAAAGTGAGCGCATAGGGTTTATCTTCTATCCAAGAAATCCATTGCCGCCTTGTATCACTATGAGTATCTAAAACCATCAAATGTTTAAGGCCAGCTTGGAGCATCGCACATCCAACTGAGCTCCCAATCAATCCACCACCAATTAAAAGCGCACGCTGATTAGTTAATGTGTTCATATATGACCTCCTTTATACGGCACGCCTTTTCGATAAGGCGATTCATCGCTGCCAAATCTATGGTTTGTTGCCCGTCGCTCGTGGCTTGGTCGGGATGGTTGTGGCTCTCAACTAAGAGGCCATCTGCCCCTGCTGCTACTGCAGAAAGTGCCACTGGCGACACTGCGCTGCGTATACCCGTACCATGAGATGGATCTGCCACAACGGGTAGATGAGAAAGTTGCTTAAGCATTGCCACGGCATTCACATCGAAGGTGTTTCTCGTCATCGTCTCGAAGGTCTTAATGCCCCGCTCACACAAAATAATCTGTGAGTTCCCATGGGCATAGATATATTCTGCGGCAAGCAGAAACTCCTCAATGGTGGCCGAAGGACCTCGCTTTAATAAGATTGGCAGTTTCGATGCCCCACATCGCCTGAGAAGTTCAAAATTTTGCATACTGCGCGCACCTATTTGAATGCAATCAAGGTAGGTCTCGGCCACCTCGAACTGTTTTAAATCCAACACTTCAGAAACCGCCGCCATCTGAAAACGATCCGCTGCTTGGCGAAGAATCTTCAACCCCTCGACCCCTAATCCCTGAAAACTGTAGGGTGACGTTCGTGGTTTAAATGCACCACCCCTGAGAATCTTCACACCCATCTTAGCCAAACCCTCTGCAATGGGCAACATTACATCGAGGCGTTCCACAGAACAAGGGCCAGCCATTACTGCCAGTGGATTGTCGCCCCCCACCGCAATGTCTTTAATGCGAATCACGCTGTCATCAGACTTATAGGCTCGGCTCACCAGCTGGTAATCCGTCGCAATGGGGATAACGTCTGCAACAAAGGGGAGAAAGTCGCGATGCCCCAAAAGATGCCCCTTCGCATTGGGCACCTGATAAACAGGTTTTGTGCCATCTTGTATGGCCATATGGGGGATATGATGCTGTTTTAGCAAATCTTTAAAAATAAGCATAGATTTACCATTCAAAGGGTGTACTGTAACGATCATAGCGCGCTCCTCTCATAAACACCGCTAAAAATAAAAGGCGCATCCCTCGGGATGCGCCTTTGCAT
>CALFXQ010000203.1 GCA_937958285.1 uncultured Fusibacter sp.
CTCATCGAGGTTGTCGAAGGCAGTGGCGTGCAGGGTGTGCTGTATGCAGATAAAATCCCCGTACTCGACCACGTCTGGCACTATTTAGAAAAGGACTGTGTACCTGGTGGCACCAAAAACAACTTCAAGAGTTACGGCCACAAACTCCCCGAAATGCCCGAATCTTGGCGTCATCTGCTATGCGACCCTCAAACGTCGGGGGGCCTTTTAGTCGCTGTAGATAACACCGCCGTTGAAGCTTTTCTAGACGTTGCAAAATCTGAAGGCCTAGCCCTTGAGCCAATCGGCTATACCCGACCTATGCCAGAAGGCAAACACCCCTTAATTGAGGTGCATTATGGACAAGACTGAGCATCAACTTCCCCAAACCACTGAACTGGCCGCTTTATTGGCCGATCAAGTCCCCCTAATCGATGTTCGCGCCCCCATAGAGTACAACCTCGGCAGTTTCCCTCATTCGGTCAATTTGCCGCTTATGAGCGACGAGGAACGTCATTTAGTTGGAATTTGCTATAAAGAAAAAGGGCACCATGCCGCTCTGTTGCTTGGACATCAGTTGGTTTCTGGCGAAATCAAAGAAGCGCGCATCCGTGCATGGGCTGAGTCTATCACCCAACATCCCCAGGCCCACATCATGTGCTTTCGCGGTGGCATGCGCTCAAAGATCAGTCAATCCTGGCTAACCGAGCACATCGGACGGCCAGTGCCACGGGTCTTTGGCGGCTACAAAGCACTAAGAAATCTCGCTATTTCGCTACTCGATAATCCCTTTAGCGAAATTCCAGCCTTTATTATCGGCGGGCATACTGGTGCAGGAAAGACCCCCTTTTTAAAACAACTCGACAAGCTCTTGCCAGGGGCAGGCGCTATCGACCTCGAAGGCTTGGCCAAGCATCGAGGCTCAGCCTTTGGCGGACTCATTGAGGCACAGCCACCACAAGCGACCTTCGAAAACACCCTCGCCCAGCAACTTTTAGTAAAAAAACGCGAAGGCGCTCGGGCCTATTTCTTCGAAAATGAAAGCCGTGCCATAGGCCGTGTGATGCTGCCACAAACCTTTATGAATCATCTTCAGCAGCTGCCACTCTTGGTCTTAGATAGTCCACTATCCGACCGCATTGAACGAACATGGCAAGAATACGTCGTCGAAGCCATCCCGATTTACTGCGCGCACTTTGGCGAGGACCTTGGTCGCCATAACTGGGCTCAAGATCTACGAGAGCGACTGGGTCGCATCCAAAAGCGACTAGGCTTAGAAAGGTACCAATCCGTATTGGCCATTTATGAAAATGCCTTACTCCAGCCCGATCTTCACGCCCACCGCGCTTGGATTGAAGTGCTTCTCAGTTCCTACTACGATCCCATGTACGCCTACCAAAGAGACAAATGGGAGTCGAAGGTCCAGTACGAAGGGAATGCAGCGGCATTAACCGAGTACATTAAGAGCCTTATCAAATAAAGAAAGCGCCTCCATTGAGGTGCTTTCTTTGTAATCACAGAAACTTTTTTGGCCTTTAATTCGTCTAACTTAGTAATCCACTTAATGGAGAAGTACATGTACAGCAAAGGAGGCCACACGTGAGACCGCATCCAAACCGTCGCAAACCTTTTAGATATGGCATTTTGCTTTCTATTATAGCCATCCTATTGACGAGTTGTTCCCCGCGCATTAACACCAGCACACCACTTCCTACTCAAGCAGATGTGCCACAACCCGTGAATTATAAGATCCTCGATATTAAAACACTTGAGCCTGAGTTGCTAAACGAACTCGATCAACTCAAGCAAAGTCGCGGCTATTACCTGTGGCAAAGTGAGGCAACACCCTCAGTGCTTCTCGTTGGCCAAGGACTACAACCTACCGGTGGCTATGCCATCGATGTGGAAAACATCGAAAAAATTGGCCAAAAGCTTTATGTAACAGTAACCGAAACGGCACCAAAAGCAGAGGACATGGTGATACAAGTTTTAACTTATCCCTTTGTGATGATTGAGGTTCCCTCAGATATACAATTAGAAGACATTGTAGTGCGCAATCAGGAGGGTAAAGCCTTAGATGCACTGGTACTCAATACCGAGGCATATCGCGTTGTAGAGGGCAACTACGTCGGTCAAATAGACAATAACAGCATTGAGGTACAGACTGGAGATACATTTTTAGTGTTTCGCAACGCTTTGATGGGTGAATTTGTAGATGGCCTAGAAACAGGCTCCCTAGTGAAAATCACTTACTTGGAGATTGTTGACGGTCAACGCCAACTCGTCGATCTGGAAGCGGTGAAGTAGTGCCCATCTGATGGCAAACAAGTTGATTTGACCCTTAATCACGGGGTAAAATTAAGAATATATTTATGATGATTGTGGTTCTTAAGCATCATCTAGGAGGATTATTTGCGAACTGGAAAAATTATAGCTTGGATAGGACTTGCTGCCATGACCCTAGGCTTAGTCAATGGCTTCTTAAACGGTGATTTTCTAAAAGATGGGGCATTGCTTCTAGACAATCCTTGGGGTGTTATGTCTTTAATCGACCTCTATGTCGGCTTTACGTTGTTTTCTATGTGGATAGCCTTTAGAGAAAAGTCAT
The DNA here is from genome assembly GCA_937958285.1 of uncultured Fusibacter sp. Classification (GTDB taxonomy): domain Bacteria; phylum Bacillota; class Clostridia; order Peptostreptococcales; family Acidaminobacteraceae; genus QQWI01. The sequence goes on from CALFXQ010000203.1 coordinate 2,588, forward strand.
TGATGGCCAAGGTAATTTGGATCGTTGCAATGATGATTCTCGGGTTCTTTACGGGTGCCCTTTACATGCTGTACGTCTTTTACACCTGTAACGAAGACTGGACGACCTTCTTTTTGGGAGCGAGAAAAGCACCTTCAAGAAAATCTTAATAGCGCAATCTAGCAATGTGTAAACTAAAAAGCAGCGTATGCGAATCGATCTCGTCGATTGCCCACGCTGCCTTTTTTATGCTTTTGTTTTGGGTAATGTACTAAAGCTGGCCTAGACTAAGTGCTATACATTTCATTCATGGTCACGCGTCTACCCTCGAGTCGCGATTTCTCTGCGGCAAAGCACAAGATATGTGAACTTACCGAATGCTCGGCACTTGTGAGCGCCATTGCCTGTTCACCGTGCAAGATGGCAGTAAAGTCGTCCATAATGCCCGTATCGCCGCCGCCGTGACCGCCTGCCTTTGCCTCAGGATAATAATGAACAACCTCGCCGCCAAAGACGTGCACCGAAATGTGATTCGCAAGATCGTTACCTCGAAGTTCGCCCTTAGTACCCATAATTTTTAGACTCCGATTCACCTCATTGGTAAATGCACTGAGATTAAAGGTTGCGGTGATATTGTCTTCAAAGTCGATTGCCATCACCATGTGATCGACCACATCATTGTCGCAGTGATAGACGCAGCGACCATAGGGCCCTTCTTTCAAGGCCTTTGTTAGACCCTCCTCTGTTCCCTCAGGCGATACAATAGAGGCCGGCCAACGACCGATATTGGGGTAATAAATTTTTTCTGGTGCATAGAGGCATGTTTCGCGAACGGCACAGTGATCTAAGCATCTTTTACTCCCACCTATTGGTGCATTTTCTGAGGTAAAATGCGAGAGACTGCCATAGGCTGAAACGCTAACTGGTGCTTTGCCAGTGAGCCAGATCAACAGGTCCATGTCGTGACAGCTCTTTGCGAGAATAAGTGGGCTAGAGCTCTGTGTATTTC